>NZ_WIWK01000002.1:0-125849 GCF_009600165.1 Pseudomonas sp. FSL R10-0399 | reverse complement strand
CTGCGTTCGGCCAGCGTGGTTTAATGGGGCCTTTTAGATCAAGATCAAAAGCAAGATCTAGATCAAAAGATCGCGAGCAAGCTCGCTCCTACAAAGCCTTTAAAATCAATCACTTATTTTATGTTTGATAAGAGGGGCCGCCCCGTCTTCGACGCCGCGCTGTCGCGCAGCAAACTGTTATGTGTCTACTCTTATATTTGCGTGAGGCAGAGACCGTAGCCAGCACTGGTGTGTTTGCACCCGAATAAGAGAGTGGTCCGTACGGTATCGGCGTGGAGTCATTGTCGGCACGGCTTGCCGTGACCACGTATAGGAGAGTGAACCCTTTCGCCACCGTACAACTCGCGCACCAATATTTTTTACTTAAAAAACAATGGGTTATTTCATGTTTGATAGGAGCGAGCTTGTCTCGCGATCTTTTGATCTTTAAAAGATCGCGAGACAAGCTCGCTCCTACAGGGGGCTGGGGTGAGGGCGCTTTTCAGCGCAACCAAGGATTAGCCTGCAAATGCCGCTGCTCAAATTCGCGAATCTGTGCACTGCGCTGCAAGGTGCTGCCTATCGCATCCAGCCCCTTTAACAGTGCGGTTTTGCGCAGGTCGTCGATCTTGAATTCAATCACTGAACCCTCCGCCAGGCGGATGCTTTGCGTGATCAGGTCTATCGTGATTTCAGCCGTTTCGGGCTGGCTGATGAGTCGGCCCAGCGCCTGCACCAGTACGTCTTCCAGGGTGATCACCAGCACGCCGTTGCGCTGGCAGTTGTCATAGAAAATCCCGGCGAAGCTGCTGCCAATCAGTGCGCGGATACCCAACTGTTTCAAGCCCCAGACCGCATGCTCGCGGCTGGAACCACAGCCGAAGTTCGGCCCGGTGACCAGAAAACGCGCGTCTTGCCACGCGGGCTGGTTGAGGATGAACTCAGGGTTTGGCGCGCCCGAGGGCAGAAAGCGCAGGTCGAAAAACACGCCGCGATCCAGCCCGTTGCGATCAATACCTTTAAGAAACTGCTTGGGCATGATCACGTCGGTGTCGATATTGGCGGCGAGCAGGGGCGCGGCCTTGCCGCTGACGGTGGTGAAAGGTTGCATGCTCAGAGTCTCCCGGCAAGTTGGCGAACGTCTGTGAGGTGGCCGGTAATGGCGGCGGCCGCGACCATGGCCGGGCTCATCAGGTGGGTGCGTGCCCCGGCGCCCTGGCGGCCTTCGAAGTTACGGTTGGTGCTGGAGGCGCAGCGGTCGCCGGGGGCGAGCACGTCATCGTTCATGGCCAGGCACATCGAGCAGCCGGACTGGCGCCACTCAAATCCAGCCTCGATAAAGATCGCCGCCAAGCCTTCCGCTTCTGCCTGATCGCGTACTTGGGTGGAGCCAGGAACAATCATGGCGCGTACATGGGCTGCGACCTTATGGCCGCGTACAACGTGGGCCGCGTCGCGTAAATCTTCAATCCGGGCGTTGGTGCAGGAACCGATAAAGGCGTGGCTGATGACCACCTCGTTCAGCGCCATGCCGGGCTCCAGGCCCATGTAGCTCAAGGCGCGACGCATGTCCTGGCGCAAAATTAAATCGCTGACACCCTGCGGGTCAGGCACGGTGCTGCCAATGGTGGCGGCCTGGTCGGGGCTGGTGCCCCAGGTGACCATGGGCTGCAACTCAGTGGCGTCCAGGTGCACTTCTTGATCGAACTGTGCGCCGGGGTCGCTGTACAGCAAGCGCCAGCGGGCCACGGCGCGTTCCCATTGTTCGCCTTGCGGGGCACGCGGCTTGAGTTGCAGGTAGGCGAACACTTTGTCATCGGGGGCCATAAAGGCGCCGCGAGCACCGGCTTCGACGGCCATGTTGCAGATGGTCATGCGCGCTTCGACGCTCAGCGCCTCAATGGTCGAACCGGCAAACTCAATGGCATAACCGCTGGTGCCGGAGGCACCGATCTTGCCAATCAGGGCCATGATCACGTCTTTGGAGGTCAGCCCTGTACCCAGTTCGCCCTCAACAGTGACACGCATGCTTTTCAGGCGTTTATACACCAGGGTCTGGGTGGCCAGCAGGTGCTCGATTTCCGAGGTGCCGATGCCGAATCCAAACGCCCCCAATGCGCCGTAGGTGGTGGTGTGGCTGTCACCGGCGGCGATCACCATGCCGGGCAAGATAAACCCTTGTTCCGGGGCGATGACGTGTTCGATGCCCTGGCGCTTGTCGAGCACATCAAACAGCTCGATGGCGAACTTTTCGCAGTTCTGTTGCAGGTACGACACCTGCAACGCGCCGCCGGCATCGGCCATGGCGGCAACGCGCAACGGCGCGGTCGGGTTCACATGGTCAACCACCGCCAGTGCGGTTTGCGGGCGCCACACATCACGCCCGGCCTCGCGCAAACCGCTGAAGGCTTGCGGGCTGGTGTATTCGTTAATGACCTGACGGTCGATGTAGAGCAAAACATGCCCTTGGTCATCGAGCGCGCACACGGTGTGCGCATCGATGTGCTTGTCATAGAGGGTTTTGGCGTGGGTCATGGGGCAGGCTCGCAGCGAAAGGCATGCGAGCCATCATAAGGACGGGCAGTGCACCATCAATGGCCAGGCAGTGATGGCTCAGATCATGATTCGTGTTGGATGCAAAAAATTGTTGTGGCGCGTGAGCTGTTTTGAAACGGCTAGGGGCTAATTGATTTTTGTGTCACTTCAACCAACTCCTCACCGTCCTTTAGTGCAGCGTCTGGAGCGCTGACAGAACTGCAAAGGCAGATAAGTTAAAATCATATTCACTTTAATTATAGATAACTGTCAGTTCTTACAGGTGTTTGTATTGGTTAAAGCCGCCAAGCTGTCGCAAGTTGTTCTTCGCGCCATTTAGCGTGTTTGCATTTAATCACCTTAAGGTACTGATAATGACAAGATTATTACTGGTAGTTTTAACAGTTTTATTAACAGCGTGCGCCAGCCATGAAGGTGTTAAAACGTCGACGCCTGCTGGGGCATACCAACACTTGAATCGTTTAGGTGAAGAAACCGCAGCGGCATTGACCGAACGTTACAACAACCCGGTCAGTGCATGTCGGCCGCACAATCCCTCCGCCGCATTTGAATGTTCAGGTGTCATCATCAGGGGGACGTCGCCTTCGACCCAGTATCATGCCTGGAACCCCAATCCCAGTGGTAACGGGGTATCGTTCTCGTATTTGCGCAAAGACACAAAGTTTACAAATTTCTACCTGTATAAGAATGGGTTTATCTTATATCCGCGCCTGCTTGCACCTGAAGGTAAAGTCAGTGTGTCCATTTTGTGTTTCTTTCCCCGGGATGGGGCGACGAATGCAAGGGAGGATCAGGGATGCGGTCAAAGTCCAAATCGGCCAACCAGCCGGGAGTGCCAGGTACAAGGTATTAATACGGCTGAACGATGGGTCGAACATTACAATCAATATGGCAGTTATGGCGAAATGTGCGGTTTTAATGTGCGTGAAGCATTAGGTGAAAATGCAACGATTGCGTTTACCGAAGGGCTTAAAGCTCAGCGTTTGGTATTCAACCCTCAACTCTCTAGTCACAATGAGCTGAGAGTCGCCAAGTGGGATCAGGACATAGGTGATGTATTACCACTTCAAGCGTTCTTTTATCTGGACAGTTCAGGCAAGGCTGGCGCGCAATATGACCAACAGGATTTTTTGAAGGAGACGGGCATTCTGGTTCCGATCATTCTCATTAGCTTGCCGGCCAATGACGCGGATCCAGCGACTTTCCGATTTATTCCCGAAGACCAAGCGCCGAGCCTGCACACCCAACGGTGAGTTTATGGGCCGGGTCATGGCTCAGATCATGATTCGTGTTGGATAAGCCCTGTAGGAGCGAGCTCGTCTCACGATCTTTTAAAGGTCAAAAGATCGCGAGACGAGCTCGCTCCTACACGGGGGGTCAGGCCTGCGCGGTCTCGGCAGGTGAAACGATGCTGGTTTTGGCCCCGCGTGAACGGCCTGAACTCAGGTAGGCGGCGATCGATTCCTGGGTCACTTCACCGAGGAACACACGTTCGGCGTCCATCACCGGCAACCAGGAGCGGTTGAACTCGTACATGCGCGACAGCAGGATGCGCAAGTGTTCGTCGTAGGCCGCCGTGGCGTTGAATTCACGCAGGAATTGGCCGCAGGTGCCGGTTTGGCGGTGCAGGTCGCGACGGCGTACATAACCCAATGCCTTGTTGTCGGCGTCGGTGACGACGACATAGCGGCGGTCGAGTTCGTCCATCAGGTCCAGCGCTTCGGCCACCGGGGTTTCCGGGCTCACCGACGGTGCGTTGTCGGCCGCGTCTTCGGCCTTGACCAGCAGCAAGCGCTTGAGCGTGCTGTCCTGGCCGACAAAGTTGCTGACAAAGTCGTCGGCCGGATGCGCGAGCAGGGTGTCCGGGTGGTCCATCTGCAGCAGCTTTCCGCCACGGAAGATGGCGATTTTGTCACCCAGCTTGATCGCTTCGTCGATGTCGTGGCTGACCATGATCACGGTCTTGTTCAGCGCGCGCTGCATCTCGAAAAATTCGTTCTGGATCATTTCGCGGTTGATCGGGTCGACCGCACCGAACGGCTCGTCCATCAACAGCAGCGGTGCGTCGGCCGCGAGGGCGCGGATCACGCCGATACGCTGTTGCTGGCCACCCGACAGCTCACGCGGGTAGCGGTGCAGGTACTGCTTGGGTTCCAGCTTGATCATGCTCATCAGTTCGCGGGCACGGTCATGGCACTTTTGTTTGTCCCAGCCCAGCAGGCGCGGCACCACGGTGATGTTTTCTTCGATGGTCATGTTCGGGAACAGACCGATCTGCTGAATCACGTAACCAATGTTGCGGCGCAGCGTCACCGCGTCGAGGTCGGTGGTGTCTTCGCCGTTGATCAAAATCTTGCCGGAGGTCGGTTTGATCAGACGGTTGATCATCTTCAACGTGGTGCTTTTGCCGCAACCCGATGGCCCGAGGAATACGCAGATTTCGCCTTCGTTGACGGTCAGGCTTACCGAGTCCACGGCCTTGACGTCTTTGCCGTTGCTTTGGAAGGTCTTGCTGAGGTTTTGAAGTTCGATCATTTCAGTAATCCTTTTGGAGTCAACGAGCGTTGCAGCCATTGCAGAAGCAGGTCAGCGACGATGGCCAGAACACTGACCAGGACCGCGCCGACGATCAGCATCGACATGTCGCTGCGGCTGATTGCAGCCAGAATAAGTACACCCAGACCGCCAGCACCGATGGTGGCGGCGATGGTCATGACACCGATGTTCATCACCACGGCGGTGCGCACACCGGCCAGAATCACCGGTACAGCGATGGGCAGTTCAACCATGCGCAGGCGCTGGCCGAAGGTCATGCCGATGCCGCGTGCTGCTTCACGAATACCTGGCTCAACGCCGGTGAGGGCGAGGTAGGTGTTGCGCATGATCGGCAGCAGCGAATACAGGAACACGGCGGTAATAGCGGGCATCGGGCCCAGGCCCTGGCCGAACTTCGAGTAAAACGGCAGCAACAGACCAAACAGCGCAATCGACGGAATGGTCAGCATCACTGTGGCGCTGGCTTGCATGGGGCCTGCCAGCGACGGGAAGCGGGTCATCAGCACGCCCAAGGGCACGCCGACCACAATGGCCAGGGTGACGGCAATACCGACCAGAGTGATGTGCTGCCATGTCAGGTGTGCGACCAGCGACCAGTCCATGTGGGAAAAGGCGTTTAGAAATTCCATGTCTTCTCCTCAGTTGAGTGGATGTTGGCGCAGAAAGTCTGCGGCGACTTTGGACGGGCTTTCGTGGTCAACGTCGACCCGGGCGTTGAGCTGGCGCATGGTTTCGTCGTCCAGCAGGTCAGCCAGCGGCTTGAGTTGCGCTTCGAGGTCCGGGTGCGCATCCAGGAAGGCTTTACGCACCACCGGCGCGGCGGTGTAGTCCGGGAAGTAATGCAGGTCGTCGTCGAGCAACTTGAGGTTGAAGGCGCTCAAGCGACCGTCAGTGGTGTACACCAGCCCTGCAAACACCTGGCCGTTTTTAAGGGCGGTGTAGACCAGGCCTGCGTCCATCTGGCGAATGTTTTTGCGCGTCAGGTCCATGTCGTACAGCTTGACCATGCCTTGCAAACCGTCGGAGCGGTTGGCGAACTCGGTATCAAGTGCCACCAGGGCGTTTTTGTTTTCCGGGTCACGCAGCGCTTTGTCCAGATCGCTGATGGTGTTGATGTCCGGGAACTTTTCAGCCACGTTTTGTGGCAACGCCAGCGCATAGGTGTTGCTGAACTTGGACGGGTGCAGCCAGATCAGGCCCTTTTTCGCATCGACTTCTTTCACGCGGTCGTAGGCGTGATCTTTGTCGAGCTTCTCGGTGATGTGGTTGTAGGCCACCAGCGACACACCGGTGTATTCCCACACCATGTCCAGTTGCCCGGTTTCATGGGCGCTGCGTGCCAGGCTGCTGCCCAGACCGCCGGTTACCTGGGCGTTATAGCCCTTGCTGTTGAGGTACTGGGCGGTGATTTCTGCGAGCAGGGTTTGCTCGGTAAACACCCGCGCACCAATACGGATGGTGGGTTTTTCTGCGGCCTGAACAATTCCTGCGAACAGCAGGATGCAGCCTAATATCAAGCTAATTTTCTTCATGATTATTCCTTTCCTCAGCCCGACCTATGAAGGTCGCAGACCGCGTTCCAACCAGCGGCGGCTGATGAGTATCACCAGGCCGTCGAGCAGCAATGCCAACAGCGCGGTACACGCTGCGCCAAGGATCAATTGCGGCTGATTGTTGAGGGCAATGCCAGGGAAAATCAGACTGCCCAGGCTGTTGGCGCCAATCAGGAAGGCCAGCGGCGCAGTACCGACGTTAATCGCCAGTGCAACCCGCACGCCGCCCATGATGATGGGCACGGCATTGGGCAATTCGACGCGCCACAGCACTTGGCGCGGGGTCATGCCGATACCGACAGCGGCTTCTTTGAGTGAGGCAGGAACGTTTTTCAGGCCTTCGTAGGTGTTGCGCACAATGGGCAGCAACGAGGCGAGAAACAGCGCGAAGATAGCAGGCCCACTGCCGATCCCCAGAAAACCCAGGGCAATGGCCAGTACTGCAAGCGGTGGAACGGTGTTACCGATGTTGAAGACCTGCATGAAACGTTCGGCATGCCCGACCATGTTCGGTCGGCTTAACGCAATGCCAGCGGGTATCCCTACAAGGAGGGCGATAAACATTGAAGCGAGTACGAGGTACAGGTGGGCTTGCAGGTAGAACAACAGATCATCTTGATAGTGTTCGATAGTGCTTATGCCGATCCAGTGGACCAACAGGGCCAGGACCGCGATCACAACCGCGCATCCTATAAGCCCTTTACCATAGCGATTAGCCATAGGCGGACTCCTTTTTTTTCAGTCGGCGGACACATTCCCGTGTGGCAAGGCCATTTATGGCTGCCGGCAATGCGTTCGCGAAGAGCAACAGGTGGGGCGAAATACACCCCAATTGCCTGTCATTAGCGCAGCCTCGTCAGACTAACTTGCTGATAATTCAGCCCCTGACACGTTGTCGTATCAAAGGAATGGACGCCTCCACTGTTTAAAAGGTTCACATTTTTTACGGCACATTGCCACCCTTGTCCGACGAGCAAGGGCGCGAACGGTGGCTGCACGGCCCTGATTTGGGCTATAATCCGCGCCCTTTTTTGAATCAATCGTCAGGCGATTTCCCATGACCCATCAGGCCGCCGAAGTCGCGAAACGCCGCACTTTCGCCATTATTTCCCACCCCGATGCGGGTAAAACCACCATCACCGAGAAGCTCTTGCTGATGGGCAAGGCGATTGCGGTCGCCGGTACGGTGAAATCGCGAAAGTCCGACCGCCATGCCACCTCCGACTGGATGGAAATGGAAAAGCAACGGGGTATTTCGATTACCACGTCGGTCATGCAGTTCCCGTATCGCGACCACATGATCAACCTGCTCGACACCCCGGGCCACGAAGACTTCTCGGAAGACACCTACCGCACATTGACGGCGGTCGACTCGGCGCTGATGGTGCTCGACGGCGGTAAAGGTGTTGAGCCGCGGACCATCGCCCTGATGGACGTTTGCCGCCTGCGTGACACGCCGATCGTCAGCTTTATCAACAAACTCGACCGTGACATTCGTGACCCGATCGAATTGCTCGACGAGATCGAAGCCGTCCTCAAAATCAAGGCAGCGCCGATCACCTGGCCGATTGGTTGCTACCGCGACTTCAAGGGTGTTTACCACCTGGCAGACGACTACATCATCGTCTACACCGCCGGGCACGGTCATGAACGTACCGAAACCAAGATCATCGAAAAGCTTGACTCCGACGAAGCCCGCGCCCATTTGGGTGACGAGTACGATCGTTTTGTCGAACAGCTTGAGCTGGTGCAGGGCGCCTGCCACGAGTTCAACCAGCAGGAGTTCCTAGACGGTCAATTGACCCCGGTGTTCTTCGGTACGGCGTTGGGCAACTTCGGTGTCGACCACGTGCTGGACGCGGTGGTTGACTGGGCTCCGATGCCGCTGGCCCGTGTGGCCAACGAGCGTGTGGTTGAGCCGGTTGAAGAAAAATTCAGCGGCTTCGTGTTCAAGATCCAGGCGAACATGGACCCTAAACACCGCGACCGTATCGCCTTTATGCGCATTTGCTCGGGCAAGTACGAAAAGGGCATGAAGATGCGCCACGCGCGTACTGGCAAAGACGTGCGCATCGGCGATGCACTCACGTTCTTCTCCTCCGAGCGTGAACAGCTCGAAGAAGCCTACGCGGGCGACATCATCGGTTTGCACAACCACGGCACCATCCAGATCGGTGACACCTTCACCGAGGGTGAAAACCTCAGCTTCACCGGTATCCCGCACTTCGCCCCGGAACTGTTCCGTCGCGTGCGTCTGCGCGATCCGCTCAAGTCCAAGCAGTTGCGCCAAGGCTTGCAGCAGCTGGCCGAAGAGGGCGCCACCCAGGTGTTCTTCCCGGAGCGCAGTAACGACATCATTCTGGGCGCCGTCGGTGTGCTGCAGTTCGACGTGGTCGCGAGCCGCCTGAAAGAAGAATACAAAGTGGAATGCTCCTACGAGCCAATCACTGTGTACTCCGCGCGCTGGATCGACAGCAGCGATAAAAAGAAGATGGAAGAGTTCAGCAACAAGGCCGTTGAAAACCTGGCCGTCGATGGCGGCGGACACCTGACTTACCTGGCCCCGACCCGCGTCAACCTGGCGTTGATGGAAGAGCGTTGGCCAGAAATCAGCTTCCGCGCAACGCGTGAGCACCACTAAGCGCTCCGGCGTTTACGGGTTAAAAAAGCGAAGCCTTCGGGCTTCGCTTTTTTTATGCCTGGCTATTCCAAACAGGTCTATCGCCCGCTTTAAGTGGTGTTGGTGTTGCTGACGGCCAGGACGGCAGCTCTGGCGATGACAGCAGCGATGCCGACGATGGCGACAGCCAGACATAAACCCTGACTGGTCACTTAACTCTGTGGGAGCGGGCTTGCTCGCGATAGTCGTTAACGATGACGCGTTTTGCCGAATAAATGAGGCGCTCTAAAGGCCATCGCGAGCAAGCCCGCTCCCACCCTTTTTAAGTGAATTGCATTGGCGCCTACAGCCAGGGTTTTGCGCTACGCCTGCAAAAACAGCTCCGCATGATGGCAAGCCACTTGCCGATTATCCAGCACACGCAATGACGGCTCATGAGTGCTGCAAAACTCGGTCGCGTACGCGCAGCGCTTGTGGAAGGCGCAACCAGAGGGCGGGTTGAGCGGGTTGGGCAGTTCTCCGGCGATTTTGATTTTCGGCTTGAGCGGGTCCGGGTGGATGGTCGGGGTCGCCGACAATAGCGCCTGGGTGTAAGGGTGCAGCGGCCGGGTGTAGATTTCTTCTTTGGGGCCCATTTCTACCGGGCGGCCCAGGTACATCACCAAGACTTCGTCGGCCACATGCCGCACCACCGCCAGGTTGTGCGAGATGAAGACGTAAGCGGTGTTGAACTCTTGCTGCAAGTCCATGAACAGGTTGAGCACCTGGGCCTGAATCGACACGTCGAGGGCTGAGGTCGGCTCATCGGCCACCAACACTTTGGGTTGCAGCATCATGGCCCGAGCCAGGGCGATGCGCTGGCGCTGGCCACCCGAGAACATGTGCGGGTAGCGGTGGTAATGCTCAGGGCGCAAGCCGACCTGTTTCATCATGGCCTGGACTTTTTCACGGCGTTCGCTGGCGCTCAGGGCGGTGTTGATCAGCAGCGGCTCGGCCAGTTGGTCACCGACCTTTTGCCGTGGGTTGAGTGAGGCGTAGGGGCTCTGGAAGACCATCTGCACGTCTTTGCGCAGTTGTTTGCGTTCGGCCTTGTTGGCGCCTGCCACTTCTTGCCCGGCTATTTTCAATGAGCCCGAGGAGGGCTCTTCGATCAAGGTCAGGGCGCGGGCGAGGGTTGATTTGCCGCAGCCGGATTCACCGACCACGGCCAGGGTTTTTCCGGCTTCAAGTTCAAAAGACACACCGTTGAGCGCACGGACCACGGCATGGCCTTTGAACAGGCCGCGGGACACTTCGTAATGGCGGGTCAGATCACGGGCAGTCAGAACAACAGTCATTACGCCACCTCCTGGTTCAAGGGGAAGAAGCAGCGCACCTGGCTGTGAGCTTTGGGTTCAAGGGCCGGGCGTTGCTGGCGGCAGGTGTCTTGCACGTACGGGCAGCGCGGGGACAGCAAGCAGCCCTGCGGGCGGTCGTAACGGCCGGGGACGATGCCGGGCAAGGTCGCCAACCGCGCAGCGCCCATACTGTGTTCCGGGATGGCCGCCAGCAATGCTTCGCTGTACGGGTGCGCCGGGACGTCAAACAGCCCCGGCACGTTGCCGACTTCGACCGCTTGGCCTGCGTACATCACGCACACGCGCTGTGCGGTTTCGGCGACCACGGCGAGGTCATGGGTAATCAGCACCAGGGCCATGTCCTGCTCGCGTTGCAGGTTGAGCAGCAAATCCATGATCTGCGCCTGAATGGTCACGTCGAGCGCGGTGGTCGGTTCGTCAGCGATCAGCAGTTTGGGTTCGGCGGCGATGGCCATGGCGATCGCAACACGCTGGCTCATGCCCCCCGACAACTGGTGTGGATAAGCCTGCATACGGCTGGCCGCTGCGGGGATTTCGACTTTTTCGAGCAGTTCGATGGCGCGTTTACGGGCGTCTTTTTTCGACATCTTGAGGTGCAGGCGCAGCACTTCTTCAATCTGGAAACCCACGGTGTAGCTGGGGTTCAAGGCGGTCATCGGGTCTTGAAAGACCATCGCCATGTCTTTGCCGACCACTTGCCGGCGTTGACGCGGGCTGAGGGTCAGCATGTTTTTGCCGTCGAAGTTCAGGGCGTCGGCGGTGACAATGCCGGGGGCTTCGATCAGGCCCATCAGCGCCATCATGGTCACGGACTTGCCCGACCCCGATTCACCGACGATGGCCAGTACTTCGCCTTTATCCACAGACAGGCTCAAACCATCGACAACCGGCACGGCGTTGGCGTCGCCAAAACGAACGTTGAGATTCTTGATTTCTAGCAGTGACATGGGAATCTCCTCAGGCGGCGTTTTTGAGTTTCGGGTCCAGCGCATCGCGCAGACCGTCGCCCATCAGGTTGATTGCCAGCACGCTGAGCAAAATAGCCAGGCCGGGCAGACTCACCACCCACCAGGCACGTTCGATGTAGTCACGGGCCGAGGCGAGCATGGTGCCCCACTCGGGCGTTGGCGGTTGCACGCCCAACCCCAGAAACCCCAGGGCAGCGGCGTCGAGGATCGCTGACGAGAAGCTCAAGGTTGCCTGTACGATCAGCGGCGCCATGCAGTTGGGCAGCACGGTGATAAACATCAGGCGCGGCAAGCTGGCACCGGCCAGGCGTGCAGCGGTGACGTAGTCGCGGTTCAGCTCGCCCATCACGGCGGCGCGGGTCAGGCGTACGTAGGACGGCAGCGAGACCACGGCAATCGCGATCACGGTGTTGATCAGGCCAGGGCCGAGGATGGCGACAATCGCCACCGCCAGCAGCAACGACGGCAAGGCCAGCATGATGTCCATTAAACGCATGATGCTCGGGCCCAGCAGGCGCGGGAAGAACCCGGCGAACAGGCCAAGGATCACCCCCGGAATCAGCGAAATCACCACCGATGACAAGCCGATTAACAGTGACAGGCGCGAACCTGCGATCAGGCGCGAGAGCATGTCCCGGCCCAGTTCGTCGGTGCCCAGCAAAAATTGCCAGTTGCCGCCTTCCAGCCACACCGGCGGGGTGAGCAAGAAATCGCGGTATTGCTCGCTCGGGTTATGCGGGGCGACCCACGGGGCAAACACCGCGCAGAACACGATGAGGCTCATGAACATCAGGCCCGCCACTGCGCCTTTGTTTTTCGCGAAGGCGTGCCAGAACTCTTTGTACGGGGAGGGATAAAGCAGGCTTTGATCCACTTCAGTGCTATTGGTCGAGGTACTCATGGTCAGGATCTCAGCGCTGGTGACGGATGCGTGGGTTGGCAAAGCCGTAGAGGATGTCCACCACGAAGTTGACCAGAATCACCAGGCAGGCGATTAGCAGGATGCCGTTTTGCACCACGGGATAGTCCCGGGCGCCAATGGCTTCGATCAGCCATTTACCGATACCGGGCCACGAGAAAATGGTTTCGGTGAGCACGGCACCGGCCAGCAGGGTGCCGACTTGCAGGCCGACCACGGTCAGCACCGGGATCAGCGCGTTGCGCAGGCCGTGCACGAACACCACCCGGGCAGGCGACAGGCCTTTGGCGCGGGCGGTGCGGATGTAGTCTTCGCGCAGCACTTCGAGCATCGAAGAACGGGTCATGCGCGCAATCACCGCCAGGGGGATGGTGCCCAGCACGATGGCGGGCAGGATGATGTGGTGCAGCGCATCCCAGAACGCTTCGGGTTCGTCGCTAAGCAAGGTGTCGATGAGCATGAAGCCGGTTTTCGGCTCGATGTCATAGAGCAGGTCGATGCGCCCGGAAACCGGGGTCCAGCCCAGGCCCACGGAGAAGAACATGATCAGGATCAGGCCCCACCAGAAGATCGGCATCGAATACCCCGCGAGGGAAATGCCCATCACCCCGTGGTCAAACAGTGAGCCGCGCTTGAGGGCTGCAATGACACCGGCCAGCAAGCCGAAAATGCCCGCGAACAATAGCGCCGCACCCGCCAGCTCAAGGGTGGCGGGGAACAGCGCAGTGAATTCGGTCCACACGCTTTCACGGGTGCGCAAGGATTCGCCGAGGTCGCCGTGGGCGAGTTTGCCGACGTAATCAAAATATTGCTCATAGAGCGGTTTGTTCAGGCCCAGACGTTCCATGGCTTGAGCGTGCATTTCGGGGTCGACGCGACGCTCGCCCATCATGACTTCGACCGGATCGCCGGGGATCATGCGAATCAGGGCGAAGGTGAGCAAGGTGACGCCGAAAAACGTAGGGATCAACAGCCCTATTCGGCGGGCAATAAAACTAAACATCGTGTGGTGTTCCTCATCAGCCGGTCAGGCAGTTCGCCAGTGTCGGGGTGGACGCTGGCGGGTATTTTATTGTTCTACTTCACCTGGGTTGTGGCGAAATTATTATGGGTCAATGGACTGAGGGTGTAGCCCTCGACGTTTTTACGCATGGCTGTAAACAGCATAGGGTGGGCGACGTTGATCCAGGGTTGTTCTTGATGAAATACCACCTGTGCTTGTTCATAGAGTGCAGCCCGCTCTGCGGGTTCACTGCTGTTGCGGGCTTTGGTGATCAGGTCCTCGAAGGTTTTGTTGCACCAGCGTGAGTAGTTTTCGCCATTTTTAGCGGCCTCACAGCTCAGCAGCGGGGTGAGGAAGTTGTCTGGGTCGCCGTTGTCACCGCCCCAGCCGGTTGAAACAAGGTCGTGTTCGCCTGCTTTGGCACGCTTGAGCATTTCGCCCCATTCCATGACCCGGATGTCGAGTTTGATGCCGACTTTGGCCAGGTCTGACTGCAGCAACTGGGCGCCGAGCATCGGGTTGGGGTTGGTCGGGCCGCCACCATTGCGGGTGAACAGGGTGAAGGTGGTGCCTTCAGGCACACCGGCTTCCTTGAGCAGGGCGCGGGCTTTGTCCAGGTCGCGAGGCGGGCTTTGCAGGGTGGTGTTGAACCCCAGCATGGTCGGCGGGTACGGGTTGATGGCCAGCAGGGCGTTGCCTGCACCGTGGACGCTATTGAGGTAGGTTTGCTTGTCGAACGCCATGTCGATGGCCTGGCGCACCCGCACATCGCTGAGGTACTTGTGGCTGGTGTTCATGGCGATGTAGCTGGTCATCAGCGCCGCCAGTTCGTCGACCTTGAGGTTAGGGTCCTGGCGGATATTTTTAACTTCGTCGGGCTTGGGGTAGAGGGCGATCTGGCATTCGTTGGCCTTGAGCTTTTGCAGGCGCACGTTGCTGTCGGTGGTCACGGCGAAAATCAGGTTGTCGCTCGGTGGCTTGCCACGGAAGTAGTCCGGGTTGGCCTTGAAGCGCACTTGGGCGTCTTTGTTGTAGCGCACGAAGATAAACGGCCCGGTGCCGACGGGTTTGCTGTTGAGGTCTGCGGTTTTACCGGACTTGAGCAATTGGTCGGCGTATTCGGCGGAATAGATCGAGGTGAACGGCATGGCCACGTCGCGCAGAAACGGCGACTCGGCATGGTTGAGGGTGATCTTGACCGTCATGTCGTCCACTTTTTCGACGCTTTTGAGCAGGTCTTTAAAGCCCATGCTTTCGAAGTAGGGGTAGCCTACCAGCGAGAGCGCGTGCCATGGGTGATTGGGGTCGAGCTGGCGCTGAAAGCTCCAGATCACATCGTCGGCGTTCAGGGTGCGGGTCGGTGTGAAGTAGTCGGTGGTTTGAAACTTCACCCCGGGGCGCAGGTAAAAGGTGTATTCCAGCCCGTCCGGGCTGATGTCCCAGCGCTCTGCCAGGGCTGGCTCAACATCGGTAGTGCCCGGCTTGAAGTCGACCAGCCGGTCAAGGATGGTTTCTGCCGAGGCGTCAGCGGTCACCGCCGTGGTGTATTGAACGACATCGAACCCTTCGGGGCTGGCTTCGGTGCACACCACCAGGGTTTTGGCGTTAACACTCACGGCGGCACTGAGCAGTGCGGCGGCAAGGGCGGTGCGCAGTTGGTATTTTTTCATGGCAACCCTCTCCTGATTAATTGAGCCTGCCAAGAACGGCGCGGGCTGTTTGAGCCCGCTGCTGTTCTGTCGAGCGCTATAAGACGTTTACAGAATATTGAACGGTATGGTCGTGACCACGCGGAACTCATTGATGCTGCCGTCAGACTGGTTTTTGCTGGCACGGTGCGTGGTGTAGGTCGCGCGGATGGCCGTGGCTTTCAGTGGACCGCTTTGAATTGCATAGGATGTGCCAACGCTGTACTCCGAATGCTTTTCACCGTCCATGTTGCGTACATCATAGGCGGTGCCCTTGTAGTGGGTGCCGTCGATGTCCCAACCGCGGGCGTGGTAGGCGTTGAATTTCAGGCCGGGAATACCGTACTGCGCCATGTTGATGCTGTACGCCAGTTGCAGTGACTTTTCGTTCGGGCCGTTGAAGTCCGACAGCAGCGAGTTGGCCAGGTAAATACCGTTGGTTTCGTGCAGGTAGTCGAAGTACTCGTCGCCGACTACTTGCTGGTACGACAGGCTCACGGTGTGGGCTTGATGGGTCAGCCCGAAGGCCAGGCTGTAGGTGTCGTTGTTGATCTCGCCCATGGCTTTTTTGCCGGTGTCGAGGGTCTTGTAGTAGTTAAAGTTGGTGTTCAGGCCCAACACGGCATTGTCGCCCCAGTCATGCACGGCGCCGACGTAGTACTGGTTCCAGAAGTCTTCGACGTGGGTAGCAAACAACGAGGTTTTCAGGCTGCTGAACGGCTGATAGCTGAGGCCTGCGACACTGGCGCGATCTGTTTCGACCCCGAGGGCGCCATATTCACTGCGGAACTTGCTCAAGCTTTGTTCGGTACGCGGCGAGACGCGATCAAAGGAACCCGCGTCGACAATCAGGTTGTTGAACTCTTCGCTGCGCAAACCCACTCCTTGAAAGCTTGAAGGCAGTGCACGGTTACCGATCACATCGATAGTGGGGCTGCTGAAGTTCTGTCGGCCTACGGTCAGTGTGGTGTTGGAAACACGCGCCTTGATGTTCGCCAGGCCCAGCTTGCTCCACTGGCCGACTGCATCGCCGTCGCTGCGGCTGAGGGTGCGGTTGTTATTGCCGGCGATGTGATGGGTATCGCGATCCAGGGCGATGGCGTTGTACGCCGCCACTTGGGTGCTGAAACCCACGGTGCCCTGGGTGAAGCCCGAGCTGAAATCAAGGATGGTGCCTTGGGTCCAGTTGATCCGGCGCGGCGTGGTTTTGCGGGTGCCATGATCGTTGTAGGTGAACTGGCCACCCCGACGTTTGAGTTCGTTGGCATACCAGTTGCGCGTGGTGCCGCTCAGGCTGCTGCCTTCGACAAAACCCTCAGCTGTACTTTGCTCGCTGGCTTCGGATTTAAGCTGGGTGCCGATAAATTCATCGGCGTGAGCGGTTGTACTGAGGCTGCTGATGGCCATGGCTAACAGCGCGGTACTTGTAAGTTTCATGGTTGAGGCTCCTGTGCTTTTTTATTGTCGTTTTTGTTATGCGTTACAGCTGTGTGGCTCCGTTTAGAGCGTTGGAACATTTGTTCGGGCAAAGCCTTGGCGGACCACCGTGGGGTGGCCTGCGCAAACGTGGGTGGGTTAAAGGGTTATTCAGTCGTCGAGGCTGACGCCCGAGAAGGTATTGCGGCCAAAGGGGCTGACCTCAAAACCCTTGACCTTGACGCTCAAGGGTTGACTGACCGTTGAGTGGGCAATCGGGGTGATCGGAACCTGTTGCTTGAGCAACTGTTGGGCCTGTTTGTACAAGACGGTTCGTTGTTCGCGGTCAGTGAGGGTTCTGGCTTTTTTGATCAGTGCTTCGTAGGTGCTGTCGCACCACATCGAGTAGTTATTGCCGCCAATGGCGTCACAGCTGTAAAGGGTGCCGAGCCAGTTGTCGGGGTCGCCGTTGTCACCGGTCCAGCCAATGAGGCTGATGTCATGCTCGCCTTGTTTGGTGCGTTTGATGTATTCGCCCCACTCATAACTGACGATGTTGATCTTGAGCCCGATCTTGGCCCAGTCGGATTGCAGCATTTGCGCCATCAGTTTGGCGTTCGGGTTGTAGGGGCGTTGCACCGGCATGGCCCACAAAGTGATTTCTGTGCCTTCTTTCACCCCGGCGGCCTTGAGCAGTGCTTTGGCTTTTTCCGGGTTGTAGGGCGCGTCCTTGATGGTGTCGTCATAGGACCATTGTGTGGGCGGCATGGCGTTGACGGCCTTTTGCCCCGCGCCCTGATACACCGCCTTGAGAATGGCCTCCTTGTTGATGGCCATGTCCAGCGCCTGGCGCACGGGCAGTTGGTCCAGCGGTTTGTGCTGGACGTTGTAGGTGATGTACCCGAGGTTGAAACCGGGCTTTTCAATAACCTGCAAGGCCGGGTCGGCCTTGAGCCCGGCCAGGTCGGCAGGGCGTGGGTTCAGCGAGATCTGGCACTCGTTTTTGCGCAGCTTTTGCATGCGTGCCGAGGCGTCGACGTTGATCGAAAAAATCAGGCTGTCGAGTTTGACCTGGCTTGGGTCCCAATAGCCCTTGTGGGCGGCATAGCGGATGTTCGAGTCTTTTTGATAGCGCTGGAACATGTAGGGGCCGGTGCCGACCGGTTTTTGGTTGATGTCGCCAGGTTTGCCGGTGGCGAGCAGTTGCTCGGCATATTCGGCCGAGACAATCGAAGCAAAACTCATGGCCAGGTTTTGAATAAAGGCGGCGTCTACAGCGTTGAGCGTCATGACCACGGTCAGCGGCCCGGTTTTTTCGACGCTGGCGATGTTTTTGTTAAGGCTCATGCCGCTGAAATAAGGGAACTCGGTGGGGTAGGCGAGGCGAAACGGATGGTCTGGGTGGATCATGCGATTGAAGGTGAACAGCACGTCATCAGCGTTGAAGTCTCGGGTCGGGGTAAACCATGGCGTGGTATGAAACTTGACCCCGTCGCGCAGATGGAAGGTGTAGGTCAGGCCGTCTTCAGACACCTCCCAGTGAGTTGCCAGGGCCGGAACAGCGGCGGTGCCGCCCCTTTCAAACTCGGCCAGACGGTTGTACAGCGGCTCGGCAGCATCGTTATCGGTAGCAGTGGTGTATTGCGCGGTATCAAAACCGGCAGGGCTGCCTTCGGAACAAAACACCAGGCTATTGGCCGCGTATGCGAGCGGGCTACCGGCCAGTGCGCCGGCGCTGATCAATACAGACAAAACCAGAGGTTTATGCATCACGATCCCCATCCTTTTTGTTGTTTTATGAGCGCTGACTACGCGCCTTGTGAGCGGCGTACGGGTTCAGCGCATCAGCCATCCGGCCTGATGGGCCGGCAGTGGCTAGACGTTAGAGGGCGCGAGGTATGTGAGTAAATGCGTCGGAGCTGACAATGCTGTAGGACGTTTCCGGGAGTCCTATAGCCTCTGCTGTAGTACGGGGTAGCTTAAAGATGAAGGGAAATTCTGAGTTGCTTGTAGAGCGAGTGAATGCGGCGTTGTCGCCGCATTCACGGGTTACTTATTTGTCAACGCTGACGCCGTAGAAGGACATCAAGCCCAAGGGGCTGATCTTGAAACCTTCAACGTTTTTGCGCATCGGTTGATACACCGTTGAGTGGGCAATCGGTGTGAGCGGGACTTGCTCTTTGAGCAACTGTTGGGCCTCTTTGTAGAGCTTGGTGCGTTCCTCTTTGTCGGTGGTGTTTTTGGCGGCCGTGATCAGTTTGTCGAACTCGGGGTTGCACCACTTGGAGAAGTTGTTGCCATTGATCGCGTCGCAGCCGAACAGGGTACCGAGCCAGTTGTCCGGGTCACCGTTGTCGCCGCTCCAGCCAATCAGCATCGCGCCGTTTTCACCGCCTTTGGAGCGCTTGATGTACTCGCCCCATTCGTAGGTCATGATCTTGGCCTTGATGCCGATCTTGCCCCAGTCCGATTGCAGCATCTCAGCCATCAGCTTGGCGTTCGGGTTGTACGGGCGTTGAACCGGCATGGCCCACAAGGTGATTTCGGTGCCTTCCTTAATGCCTGCTTCCTTGAGCAGTTGCTTGGCTTTTTCAGGATCGTAAGGCGCGTCTTTGATCGACTCGTCGTACGACCATTGAGTCGGCGGCAAGACGTTGGTCGCCAACTGGCCTGCGCCCTGATACACCGAATCAATGATTTGCTGTTTGTTTACGGCCATGTCCAGCGCCTGACGAACCTTGAGTTGGGCCATCGGGTTGGGCTCGTCGCTGCCTTTGATCTTGTCCATCACGTTGTAGGCGATGTAACCCGTGTTGAAGCCTGCCTGGCTGGGCATTTTCAGGTTGGGGTCTTCTTTAAGGGACTGCAGGTCTGCGGGGCGCGGGTAAATGGTGATCTGGCATTCGTTCTTTTTCAGCTTTTGCATGCGCACCGACGGGTCGGTGGTGATGGCGAAAATCAGGTTGTCGATTTTGACGTCTTCAGGCTTCCAGTAGTCTTTGTTGCCGGTGTAACGGATGTTCGAGTCTTTTTGGTAGCTCTTGAACACGAATGGGCCGGTACCGATAGGTTTCTGGTTGATGTCGGACGGGTTGCCGGCCTTGAGCAGCTTGTCGGCGTACTCGGCCGACTCGATGGAGGCAAAGTGCATGGCCATGTTCTGGATAAAGGCAGCGTCGACAGTGTTCAGAGTGAACTTGACGGTGTGGTCGTCAATTTTTTCGACTGACTTGATGTTCTTGTCCATCCCCATGTCGGTGAAGTAGGGGAATTCGGTGGGATAGGCCTTACGGAACGGCATGTCTTTGTCGAGCATGCGGTTGAAGGTGAAGAGCACGTCGTCGGCATTGAAGTTGCGGGTGGGGGTGAAGTACGGCGTGGTGTGGAACTTGACGCCGTCCCGCAAATGGAAGGTGTAGGTCAGGTTGTCCGGTGAAATGTCCCAGCTCGTGGCCAGCCCGGGAATGACGTTGGTGCTGCCGCGTTCGAACTCGCTGAGGCGGTTGTAGATCGTTTCGGCCGAGGCGTCGAAGTCTGTGCCGGTGGTGTATTGGCCGGGATCAAAACCGGCCGGGCTGCCTTCAGAGCAATACACCAGGTTGGTGGCTGCCTGGGCGAAAGGTGCGCTTGCCAGCAGGCTGGCACCCATCAATAAAGGAATGACCGCGTGTTTGAACATGGAGACCTCTTTTTTGTCATTTTTAGTGTGAGGGCGACCCGGTGAATCAGCCTCTCGATACTTACCCCATCCTGGCCGGTGCAACAGACGCATCGCGGCTCTGGGTTAACCATAGACCGTTCACGTGCAGCTGCCGTTCGATCCAGATGGGGTGTTACTTATCTAGGCTCTTGGCGGGAAAATATGTCGGCGCATGTTTGTTTGTTCGTAGGAGAACTCCTTTTTGTGCGTGGGCTATTTGATATTGCGGGCACAAAAAAGCCCTTGCAGCGTGAAGGCTGCAAGGGCTTGGGGTGTGGCAAAGTGCTTATTGCATTTGAACTTCAATCACGCCGTCGGCGCTCATGCTGACTTCGCTAGTGCCGGCTTCGACTTCAGGTGTCGGTGCCGAATCCATGGCTGCGCCAGCGGCTTTCATCATCATGGCGCTGCGCATGTAGGGCTGCGGGTAACCGTTGCTGTTGAGGTTCAGGTTAACGATTTTGTAGCCCTTGCCGCCCAGGGCATCGGTGGCCAGTTGAGCGCGGGCCTTGAAGGCATTGACCGCATCTTTGAGCAATGCATCTTCGCTGGTTTTACGCGTGGCGTTGGCCACGGTGAATTGCATGTTGCCCATTTTCAGGGTTTGCATCAGTTCGCCGGTCAGCTTGGACAAGGCGGCAAAATCGGTGCTTTCCAGGCGCAGTTCAGCGCGCTCACGCCAGCCGGTGATTTTCTGGGTCTTGTTGTCATAGATCGGGTAGCTGTTGCGGTTGCCCTGGCGCATGGTCACGTCTTTGGCCTGCTTGGCCTGGCCGATGGCTTTATTCATCGCGGTGGTGATTTCAGCGGCGAGCTTGGCTGAGTCGGTGTTTTGCGCCTCGGTGTACAGCGTCACGATCATCAGATCGCGCGGCACTTCCTGACTGGCTTCTGCACGCAACGAGACCTGATTGTAATTAACCCCTTCAGCCAGGGCCGGCAGGCTGGCGAAAGCGCCGAGGCTCAGGGTCAAAAGGGCGGCAGTGCGCTGAACAGTAAACATAAAAGCTCCTTGGGTGAGGTCAGCAAGACTTATAAGACTGTAGTGGGCGGCATTCAGTTCGCCTACTTACATTTTCGATACAACTTCAGAGAAGGCCGGGGGCGCAAAAATGGGTGGGCCATAAATCTGTGGGAGCGGGCTTGCTCGCGATGCAGGCACCGCCTGGGTGTCTGTTGTATCGGGTCGATCCAATCGCGGGCAAGCCCGGCTCCCACAGGATAGTCAGGGGCTACTAGCGGTTTTTCCAAAAAATACACTGTGGCCCATTGCCGCACGTTTGCCTGTCAGGCCGCCAGCTTGGTTATACTCCGTGCGGTCGCCTGGAGCACTCATCAGGAGAGCTCATGCTCGCCCCCGTTCAAATTTTGTCTGCAACTCGCCAGAACCTCTGGCGTCTCACGTTTATCCGCATGCTGGTGCTGGTCGCACAGGCGGGGTCGGTGGGCATCGCCTACTGGTTTCATCTGCTGCCGCTGCCCTGGTTTCAGTTGTGCCTGACCCTCGGTTTTTCGGCGTTGCTGTGCGCGTTTACCGCGATTCGCCTGCGCACCACGTGGCCGGTTACCGAGCTTGAGTACGCGCTGCAACTGGCCTGTGATTTGTTTATCCACAGTGCCTTGCTGTACTTCTCCGGAGGCTCGGCCAACCCGTTTGTGTCGTATTACCTGGTGCCGTTGACCATTGCGGCGGTGACGCTGCCTTGGCGCTATTCGCTGATTTTGACCGGCATCGCGCTGGCGCTGTACACGTTGCTGCTGATGCAGTTTTACCCCGTGGAAGCGGCGCCGTTCTTCCGCGAGAAACTGCAGATTTACGGCATGTGGCTCAGCTTTGCCCTGTCAGCTGCGGTGATTACTTTTTTTGCCGCCCGAATGGGCGAAGAGCTGCGCCGCCAAGAAGAACTGCGCGCTTTGCGCCGTGAAGAAGGCCTGCGTGACCAGCAATTGCTGGCGGTTGCGACCCAGGCAGCCGGTGCGGCGCATGAATTGGGCACGCCGTTGTCGACCATGAGTGTGCTGCTCAAGGAGATTCGTCGCGATCACCCGGACCCTGAATTGCAGGACGATTTAAGCGTGCTGCAGGACCAGGTCAAGTTGTGCAAAGAGACCTTGCAGCAGCTGGTTCGGGCCGCTGAAGCCAATCGTCGTCTGGCCATTGAGGTTCAGGACGTTACCGAGTGGCTCGATGAGGCGTTGAATCGCTGGCACCTGATGCGCCCGGAAGCGACCTATCGCTTTCAGTGCCTGGGGCACGCGCCGGTGCCGCGTCTGGCGCCACCGCCAGACCTCACCCAGGCGCTGCTCAACTTGCTCAACAACGCCGCCGACGCCTGTCCGGAAGGGCTCGAAGTGACCGTGGATTGGGACGCCGTTGATTTAACCATCAGTATTCGTGACCATGGTGCGGGTGTACCGTTGGCCATTGCCGAACAAATCGGCAAACCGTTTTTTACAACCAAAGGCAAAGGTTTCGGCCTGGGCCTATTCTTGAGCAAAGCCAGCGTGACACGCGCAGGCGGCTCGGTAAAACTCTACAGTCATGAGGATGGCGGCACGCTCACCGAGCTACGCCTGCCACGTGTCTCCCGAGGAAGCGAAAATGAGTGAAGAGATTCAGGTCGAAGGCGAAGAGCTGCCACATTTGTTGTTAGTGGATGACGACGCGACATTTACCCGCGTCATGGCCCGCGCCATGGCCCGACGCGGATTTCGCGTCAGCACCGCAGGCTCCGCTGAAGAAGGGCTGCTTCTGGCTCAGCAGGACGTGCCTGATTTCGCCACGCTGGACCTGAAGATGGAAGGTGATTCGGGCCTGGTGCTGCTGCCCAAGTTGCTGGAACTTGATCCAGACATGCGTGTGGTGATCCTGACCGGTTATTCGAGCATCGCCACGGCGGTCGAGGCGATCAAGCGTGGCGCCTGCAACTACCTGTGCAAGCCGGCCGATGCGGATGATGTGATGGCGGCCCTGCTGAGCCAACACGCCGACCTCGACTCGCTGGTACCGGATAACCCGATGTCGGTCGATCGCCTGCAATGGGAGCACATTCAGCGCGTATTGGGCGAACATGAAGGCAATATCTCGGCAACCGCCCGTGCGCTGGGCATGCACCGTCGTACCTTGCAGCGCAAACTGCAGAAGCGTCCGGTCCGACGCTGAACAGAAGCTGTCGCAGTTTCGTTTCAATTTGCAACGAAACTGCGAGCGGCCCTAGTCTGTTTTACAACGTGCTAATGCGCCGGTCGCCCTGATCGGCTCGCAGGTTGCTCTTTACTCCCAACGAGCCCGAACGATGAATCAGAACGCTGAGCCTTCTGTCGTAAATGATGCTGTGCGTGGAGATTTTATTCCTCGCGTCTGGGGGCTGATAACGCCTTACTGGCGCAGTGAAGAGCGCGCCAGGGCCTGGCTGCTGTTGATCGCGGTGATTGCCTTGTCGCTGGTCAGCGTCGGTATTTCGGTATGGATCAACCATTGGTACAAAGACTTCTATAACGCGCTGGAAAACAAAGACAGCGCAGCTTTCTGGCACCTGATCGGCTACTTCGGGCTGATTGCCGCCGCCGGTATTGTGGGCGCGGTGTACCGGCTATACCTGACGCAGATGCTGACCATCCGCTGGCGGCGCTGGCTGACCGAGCAGCACTTCGCCCGCTGGCTCGCCCACAAAAACTACTACCAGTTGGAGCAGGGCGGTTACACCGACAACCCTGACCAGCGCATCAGTGAAGACCTCAACTCCTTCACCGACAGTACGCTCTCCCTCGGCCTGGGCTTGATCCGCAATGTGGTCAGCCTGGTGTCGTTCTCGATTATTTTGTGGGGCGTGTCGGGCAGCATCGAAGTCTTCGGCATCACCATTCCCGGCTATATGTTTTGGTGCGCACTGTTATATGCCTTAGTTGGCAGTTGGCTGGCGCATTTGATCGGTCGTCGCCTGATTGGCCTGAGCAACCAACAACAACGCTACGAAGCGGATCTGCGTTTTTCGATGGTGCGGGTGCGTGAAAACGCCGAGAGCATCGCCTTGTACAACGGCGAACCCAACGAGCTTGAGCGCCTGAGCAGCCGCTTCAGCAAGGTCTGGCACAACTTCTGGACGCAAATGAAGGTGACCAAGCGCCTGACGTTTTTCACGGCCGGTTATTCGCAAATTGCGATTATCTTCCCCTTTATCGTGGCAGCGCCGCGCTACTTCGCAGGCAAGATCGAGTTGGGTGAGCTGATGCAAATCAACTCCGCTTTCGGCAATGTGCAAGAGAACTTCAGCTGGTTTATCGACGCCTACGTGACCTTGGCGGCGTGGCGCGCCACCTGTGATCGTCTGCTGAGCTTCCGTCAGGCCATGACCGACAACGAACAGCGCCAACCGGCGATTGATGTACAGGCCCAGGGTGGGGCATTAAGCGTCAATGACCTGAGCCTGGACCTGGCCGATGGCCGACCTTTGTTGCACGGGGCAAGCCTGAACGTTGCGCCCGGTGACCGGTTAATGCTCAGCGGTCGCTCCGGCAGCGGTAAAAGTACCTTGCTGCGCGCCATGGGCGGGCTTTGGCCGCAAGGCGGCGGGGCGATTCGAATGCCCCATGAGCGGGCGTTATTCCTGCCGCAAAAACCTTACCTGCCGATTGGCACCTTGCGCGAGGCGCTGAGTTATCCACAGAGCGGCGACACATACCCGTCTGAGCGCTATGAAGAAGTGCTGCGCACCTGCCGCCTGGAGCATCTGATCCCCAAGCTTGACGAGGCCAATCACTGGCAGCGAGTGTTGTCGGGCGGTGAGCAGCAGCGACTGGCGTTTGCCCGGGCACTGTTGTATCGCCCGCAATGGCTATACATGGACGAAGCGACGTCAGCGATGGATGAAGAGGACGAGGCGCGGTTGTATCAGGCGCTTATCGATCAACTGCCGGGCCTGAGCATTGTCAGCGTGGGGCACCGCAGCAGTCTGGCGCGTTTTCATCCGCGGCATGTGCGGATTGAGTCGGGCCATTTAATGGCCCAGTAATGGGCCGACGCAGTGAAGGCGCGTAACCGGCCTGAGCGGTGTGATAACCGGTCATGCCTTGTTACGTGTGCGTGCTAGAGTGCCTGCCTCGCCTTTCGGAGCAGGTCATGAACCGCTTATTTCGCTGTGTTGCCCCTCTTTTGTTGACCGTCAGCTTGCCCTTGGCCGCAGCGCCCGCGGTTTCTTCGCCTGCCCATGCACAGTTTTTGCCCGCCGATGATTTGCAGTTGCGCAGCGAGAAGCCTGAGCAACAGCAACTGATGCAGGTGACGTCGTATTCGGTGGTGGTAGGTAGCCAGCGCCCCTCCAATCAGCAGCCGATTCCGGTCACGGCGTCGTTGTTGGTGCGCTTGAAGGGCAAACCGTTGAGCCAGGGCGCGACCGTGCGCGAAGTGCTGATTTCGTTCGACGGTGAAAGCAAGAGCCTGAAAAAGCCGGCTTTTGACAGTGAGAGCAAAACCCTGACGTTGTCTTATCCGCTGTCCCAATACCGCGTGGTGATGGATTTGTTGCGCAACGACATCGTCTATTGCCAGTTTTTGACCTATGCCAATGGCCATATTTGGGCTGACTTGCACACCGGCAGCGTGCGTGCGCGTTGAGCCTTGGGTAAACTGCGGCCCTCGTGAAGTATCAGCAGGCTGGAGTCGGACATGCGTAAAGATAAGAAGCAGTTGATTGGTGATGAGATTGGCGATGAGCAGATCAAGTTGTTCCTGGACTTTGAACCTGTGGACGCGACGTCCCCTTCACTGCACAAATTGATCAAAGGTTATCGCGGTCTGCGTATCGACGACTTCGAACGCTTCCTGACCTTTTTCAAAGAGGCCGGCTACGATCTGGACGGCAAGGATGAGCACGGCCAGACCTTTGTCGACCTCATCAAAGACCAGCGCAATGCTGCCGAGTACATCGAACTCATCGAGGCGGCACGCGGCTGATCCAGCTGTAGGAGCGAGCTTGCCTCGCGATCTTTTAGACGATCAAAAGATCGCGAGGCAAGCTCGCTCCTACACCGTTATATAGGCACCAACAAAGACCCTTCCTACACAACCTGCGCTTTTTGCGACGGGGTGTTTTTGTGTGGGCGAACAATACTCAAGGGTGCCCAAAAGGACTTTGGGCTGTCTTTTAACTTGAAGGGAATCGAACCATGACTCGCCTTAACGATGTGATAAAAACACTGGTCTTTGGAGTAGGACTGATCGCTTTGGGCTCGGCTGCCCTGGCGGCCGATGAGGTGCTGGAGGTGGAGGTGTTTAATGCCAGCGGCCATGCCATCACGCCAGGAAATGATTTTTCATGGCTGGAAGACCCGGACAACGCCGGGCATGACTTTGTAGTAGCCCCCAAGTCCAGCCAGGAGCTGATGTATTACCTGCCCGTCGCCAGAGGCGCAGAGGCATTTACCTATCGCCAGGGCGAGCAGGCCTGTCACTTCGGTTTTGGTCACCTCACGCCGGGTGAGGCAAACCCCAATCGCTGGGCTCAGGCCAAATCAACGGGGACGGTTGCAGCCACCTGTGCGGCTGAGCTTATTGCCGTGCCGGACGATGACGAATTTATACGCAATGGCGGCACACGGGTGCTGTTCACGATGGGCTAGACCTTAAGCCAACAAAAAGCCCCTGACCCGCAAGGGCAGGGGCTTTGGGTGGCCAATCAATGCGCCAGCATTGGGTTACGCGAGTTGAGTATCAACCTTTTTTGGCTCTACCAGTTCCAGCAACTCGGAGTTGCGGGTACTGATTTCGCGATACAGCTCGGCGTCGGTCTCCAGAGTCTTTTCCCGTGCCGGGAAAATTTCCTTGAGGCGCGCAGCCCACTCGCCGGTGGCCTTTTGCGCAAAGCAGCGCTCAATCAGGTCCAGCATGATCGACACGGTCACCGATGCACCTGGGGACGCACCCAGCAGGGCGGCCAGCGAACCGTCTTTGGCGGCAACCAGTTCGGTACCGAACTGCAACACGCCGCCTTTTTTCGGGTCTTTCTTGATGATCTGAACCCGTTGGCCAGCCACTTCCAGGCGCCAGTCTTCAGCCTTGGCCTGTGGATAGAAGCGACGCAGGGATTCCAGGCGTTCTTCCATCGACTGGCGCACTTCGCTGATCAAGTACTTGGTCAGGTCCATGTTGTCGCGGGCAACGGCCAGCATCGGGCCGATGTTACCCAGGCGGATCGACATTGGCAGGTCAAGGAACGAGCCGTGCTTGAGGAACTTGGTGGTGAAGCCGGCATAAGGTCCGAACAGCAGCGATTTTTTGCCGTCAACCACACGGGTGTCCAAGTGCGGAACCGACATCGGTGGCGAACCCACGGCCGCCTGGCTGTAAACCTTGGCCTGGTGGTGTTTGACCACTTCGGGATTGTCGCAACGCAGCCATTGGCCACTCACCGGGAAGCCGCCGTAACCTTTGCTTTCTTCAATGCCCGAGGCTTGCAGCAATGGCAAGGCCGCGCCGCCTGCACCCAGGAACACGAACTTGGCATCGACGTGGCGAGTGCTACCGCTGTTGATGTCTTTGATACTGACAGTCCAGCCGCTGCCATTGCGCTTGAGGCCAGTGACTCTTTTGCTGTACTTGATCTGCGTGCCTTCAGCGCTGGCCAAGTGCTTGAGCAATTGCTGGGTCAAAGCGCCGAAGTTAACGTCAGTCCCGTTCTGCACGCGGGTAGCCGAGATCACTTGGTCCGCAGGGCGGCCCGGCATCATCAGGGGCATCCACTCAGCCATTTTGGCTTTGTCTTCGGTGTATTCCATGTCGGCAAACGCATGGTGCTTGCTCAGCACATCAAAGCGTTTTTTCAGAAAGGCCACACCTTTTTCGCCTTCGACATAGCTCAGATGAGGCACTGGGCTAATGAAGGACTTGCACGAACCGAAGGTCCCTTGTTGGGCCAGGTGGGCCCAAAACTGCTTGGACACTTCGAACTGGGCATTGATGTGCACCGCTTTTTTGATGTCGATTGAGCCATCAGCCGCTTGCGGCGTGTAGTTCAATTCGCACAAGCCAGCGTGGCCGGTGCCTGCGTTGTTCCACGGGTTGGAACTCTCTGCAGCACCCGAATCCATCTGCTCAACAACTTCCAGCGTAATACCAGGGTCGAGCTCTTTGAGCAGCACGGCCAAGGTGGCACTCATGATGCCCGCTCCAACCAGTACTACGTCGACTGCTTCGTTATGCGCCATTAACGCGTCTCCAAAATCTACGGCACCTAATTGACGGCATAGCTGCCAGGTGTACCAAGGCCTTTTTTAGATAGGGGCTCTGGTCACTCATGACAAGGATCGCCATGTCCGATTCATCGCAATTTCTTGCAGCTTCAGCGGACGCCGCCAACCGGGCCTTCAAGGTTCATATGAACGCATTTCAGGGCTCGGGAGGCAATTCGACTTAAGGTCAAGAGCGTCCGTTTGTGCAACCAAATCCGTAAGCGGACAGGCTTTCAGTCCCGTGCTCTGGAGCCGATCAAGTTCCTGCTGGGTGAGGATGTTGCAGACGCTAATGGTGCTTGTTCAGACGCAAAACTTTTCATTTGCTCGCCACACTCTTGTGAAGTTGTGAAAACCCGTTTTTTTCACGCTCTCTTGAAGACGTGAACCTCAAAAAAGGGCTACCGCTACTGGCGCGTGCGCGTATGCAACGCACAGGCCTAGCAACATGGCAGCTCTGGCAGATCGGGTAAAGGCGCAGATTGGTGTTGAAAACAGCAAGCTGCCAGCTTCACATGATCTGTGTGGGCGGCTCTCTGTGGGCGGTACGAAGGAGCTAATAAAAGCACATTAGCGATGCTGCGAGGCCCGATCAGGAGACGTCCTTATAATCGGGGGGAGATTGTAGCGAAGAAACGTGGGCAATTGATCCTGTTAAATGACTTTTATTGGTGCGTCCGTCAGAGGCCGAGTGCGGGTAGCACCGCTGAACGCGTTGCCCGCGCAGGCATACGGGCGCTGGCAGGTAGTACCTGGTGCAACCAGTTGAGGCGAATTTCTTCGATCTCGACCCAATTGTCGCCGACCGGCGGTTGTTTGCACTGCTTGAAGGCCTGGCAGTGGCCCATCGAGTCCAGGCGTGCGTAGCAGCGATGAGGTTGCAGAAACGAGAATAACGACCATGACCTGTTCATGGGGAGCACCTGTTGAGTCAGTAGGTCAAACATTACCGGTGGGTCGTGACATGACGATGTATCGGCCATGACAAGGTGGTGACAGCAAGCGGCTGGTGACCGCAGGTACAGCACCGCTATACTGGCGTCCGGTTTTATCCAGTCCTGGAGAGATGAGCATGTTGCAACGCCTGTTGTTCGGTTTGATCACTGTGACCAGTTTGACTCTGGTCGGCTGCGCCCACAGCCCGCAACAACTCAGTCCGCAGCCTAAACTGACCAAGCAAATCGCGCCTGTCGGCCGTGGTCAGCCTGTGGTCGTGCGCGTGGTGGATGGTCGTCCTTCGCCAACCCTGGGCACTCGCGGTGGCATGTACCCGGAGACCAGCTCGATCAACGTCAGCAGCGCCGATGTGATCCCCAAGCTGCAAGCTCAAGCTGAAGCCGCTGTGCGTTTGCTGGGCTACACCCCGACAGCCAATGGCGGGAACGCACCGCAATTGACCGTTACCTTGTCTGAACTCAAGTATCAGTCGCCTAAAGACACCATGTACGTGACTGAAGCGACCATCGGTGCGGCCTTCCGCTCTGACGTGCGCAATGGGGGTCGTTCGTACAGTGGTCGCTACAGCGCCTCGCTGGATCAGCGTTTCGGCATGGCGCCGAATCAGGAAACCAACACCAAGCTGGTCAGCGACGTGTTGAGCGATGCCCTGACGCGCGTGTTTGAAGACCCGTCGGTCGGTCGTTTGCTCGGCGAGTAAACATCGACCCACAAAAAAGCCCGAACGGTTTGAGTTCGGGCTTTTTTGTGTCTGCCAGGTTCATGCGGCCTCGGCGTAGGGCTCAAGGCGGCTGATGCCGGTGAGCAGGTCCAGCTCGGGCAGGTCGGCATGGGTGTGACCGCTGAGCGCGCAATAGACCAGCCAGTGACGATCCTGGACGTTAAAGGAAAAGCTCTCGATCAATGCCTGTTGTTCATCACTCGGGGCGATCAGATAGAGGCGGTCCTGGTTTTCAGCGTGCAGCATGACAAGCTCCGTGTCAGTGTCGAGGGGCCATAGAGTGGCCTCTCTTCATGACGATACGGTGACAGGGCAATTTAGGCCGGTTGTCATGTTTTGCCAGAGGCTGGCGTGCCTGGCGACCCTTTAAAGATCAAAAGATCGCGAGGCAAGCTCGCTCCTACAGTGGCAGGCCGGCTTTGACGCGGTACTGGTTACGCACCGGCATTGCGTATTGCAGCACCAGATACGGGCGATGCTCGGCAGGGCAGGCGTCCAGGCGGCGTTGCCATTCTTGCTGGGCCTTGGCCAGTTCTTGCTCCGGGAAGACTTCGGCTGCGCTCGGCACCTGCAATAGCGGGTCTGCATCGGCCCACTGGGCATACGCCAGGTAGTGTGCCGGGAACAGGCGGTAGCCGGTGAGGATGTGGCGGTCCATTTCGGTGGCCAGCAGTTTGCTGTCCTCGAACGCTTCGCTGATCGGCGCCGCAAAGTTTACGTGCACACGGCCTTTGTAGCCGGTGATGCCGTTGGCAATGCTGGTGTCGTCTTCGCCGGGGGCTTTGCTGTAAGTACCCGTGGTCGCGCGGATGTACAGCTCGCGAGCCTTGGCCTGGTCGCACGGGTCGTATTCGTAGCTGATCGACACCGGGGTCAGGTTCAGTGACTGAATGACCTCGGCGAAAGGCTCGTTTTTACGGCTCATGTGAAACATCTTCAAGATCGCCGAGTCGGTGCGGTCATCACCGTCTTTGGCGCGGCCTTCCGCCTGGGCGATCCAGATGGATTGGCCGTCGTTGCGAATCGAGTGGTTGATGTACGCCGACAGCAGTTGGTACGCCGCCAGCTTTTCGCGGCGCCCGGTGATCGAGCGGTGCACGATAAAGCTTTTGTTCAGGCGCATCAGGTCGCTGACAAAAGGCTTTTGCAGCAGGTTGTCGCCAATCGCGATGCGCGGGGTTGGCAAGCCTGCGTGGTATACGGCGTAGTTGACGAAGGCCGGGTCCATCACGATGTCGCGGTGGTTGGCCAGAAACAGGTAGGCGGTGCCCGACTTCAATTGCTCGACGCCGGTATAGGTCACGCCGTCTGTGGCATGCTCGATGGTGCGGTCGACGTACACCTCGACCTTGTCTTGCAAGCTCGCGACCGATGTCACGTTCGCAAACTCTTTGCGCAGGCGATGCGCTATAAGGGGTTTTAACAGCCAGCCGAATGCACCCGCCAGGCGTGGAAAGCGAAAGTGGGTGAGGATATCTAGAAAAGCCTTGTCACTGAGCAGTCGCGCCAGAACAGCCGGGACTTCAGTGTCACTGTAAGGTCGGATGGTATCGAATTCGCCCATCATGTTCTCTTGTTGGAAGCGGCTAGGATTAATACACAGGGCAGGACAAAAATAGGGCCCTGCTAATAGACCGGCGATTATACGCACAAGTCACTCTGGAGACCGCGATGCTTGAAACTGAGAACTATGATTGCCCCTATTGCGGCGAGCCAGGCGAAGCTGTACTTGATCTGACGGGGGGCGATCAGCAGTACATCGAAGATTGCGCGGTGTGCTGTCGGCCGATTGTGTTTACGCTCCAGACCGACGGCCAGGAGTGGATGCTCGATGTACACAGAGAAAACGATTAGCAGGCAGGTGATATGCAGCGAATCTACGAGCCAGAAAATTTGATGGAAGCTGAACTTTTACTGGGCATGCTTGCCAGTGAAGGCATCGTTGCGTGCTTGCAGGGGCGTGATCTGGTGGGCGGTACGGGCGAGTTGCCAGCCTTGGGCTTGCTCGGGCTGGCGGTCGCCAATGAGCAAGCGTTACAGGCGCGCGAGTTGATCGATGCGTACAATGGCGCCTCGCCGCTGGCGGGTGATGAGCCTGAAAGCTTTGCGGGTGTACTGGACTGCTGAGCAGCCTTTTTTCACTGTATCTATATAGAAGAGTTGTGCAGCCCCATGTGTGGACGTTTTGCCTTGTTTCGTTGGAGCCCTGCCTTTGCAGCCTTGCCCGGGTTCCCGGCGGACCAGCAGGCCCAATGGAACATTTCACCCAACGACTCGGTGTTGATCCTGCGCGCAGGCCAGGAGCCCGGGCAGCGAGAGCTGGCGCGGGCGCGTTGGGGGCTGACGCCTTCGTGGATGACCGACCTGTCGCGTACGCCTGCCCATGCCCGTGCCGAAACCCTGGCGGAACAGCCGATGTTTCGCGAGGCTTTTCGCCAGCGGCGCTGCCTGATCCCGGCCAACGGCTTTTATGAATGGCGTGGCACTGCGCGCAAGCGGCCTTATTGGCTGACACCGGGTGTGGGGTCTTCGCTGTTTTTTGCCGGGATCTGGGAAGCGTATCCGGTCGAAGGGCATGTGTGGCTGAGCACGGCCGTGGTGACCCAGGCGGCGGCTACTCAGCGTCGTCCTTTAATCCTCGATGAAGCCGGGCAGCAAGCCTGGCTTGATCCCGAGACGCCGCTGCCGGCCTTGCAAGCACTGCTCGCCAGTCCGCAAGCCGCGTTGCGCGAGCGGCCCTTGGCCAATCTGGTCAACGATCCCAAACTCAATGCGCCCGAGTGCTTGACGCCGGGTTGAGATACGATGCGCGCCACCTTTATGGACCGTCTTTATGGAGAGCCTCGATGGGTAAGTTAGCGGTAATGTGCGCGCTGGGCGCAGGGGTGTTGCTCAGTGGCTGCCAGGCGGTGAATACCACCCAGGGCGGCGCGGTGGGGGTTGAGCGCAAGCAGTACATGTTCAGCATGCTGTCGAGCCAGCAAGTTGACCAAATGTACGCGCAGTCGTACCAGGAAACCGTCAGCACGGCCAACGCCAAAGGGGTGCTGGACAAAACCAGTGCCAACGCCAAACGCCTGCAGGCCATTGCCAATCGGCTGATTGCCCAGGCGCCGGTGTTTCGCCCGGATGCCGCGCAATGGAACTGGGAGGTCAATCTGATCAAGAGCGACGAACTCAACGCCAACTGCGGCCCTGGCGGCAAGATCATTTTCTACAGCGGGATCATCGAACAGCTCAACCTGAGTGACGACGAAATTGCGGCGGTCATGGGCCATGAAATTGCCCACGCCTTGCGCGAACACGGGCGTGAGTCCATGTCCAAGGCGTACGGCGTCGAGATCGCCAAACAGGGCGCGGGCGCCTTGCTCGGCTTGGGCCAGGACAGCATGCAATTGGCCGATACCGTGGTCAATTACAGCCTGACGTTGCCCAACAGTCGCAGCAATGAAAACGAAGCAGACCTGATTGGCCTGGAGCTCGCGGCGCGTGCGGGTTACAATCCGAACGCCGCGATTACCCTATGGCAGAAAATGGGCCAGGCTTCGCAAAACTCGCCGCCTGAATTCATGAGTACTCACCCGGCCTCCAGCAGCCGGATTGCCTCGCTGGAAGCGGCGATTCCCAAGGTGATGCCGCTTTATCAACAGGCCCCGAAAACCTGAGGCGTGCAGGCCTTGTGTGGGAGCGGGCTTGCTCGCGATACGGCGGGCGCGGTCTGAATCATTGATCGCGGTGATGCCATCGCGAGCAAGCCCGCTCCCACGGTAATCAGGGGCCGGCTACACCCAGCCGCTCGTCACCATTGCCTTGTACACAGCCACCAGAGCCAGCACGAAGAACGCGGTCGCTGCCAGTCGGCGGATCAGGGTCAGGGGCAGTTTGTCGGCGGCAAAGTTACCGGCCAGCACCACCGGCACGTTGGCAATCAGCATGCCCAGGGTGGTGCCGATAATCACTAGCCACAAATCCGGGTATTGCGCCGCCAGCATCACGGTCGCGACCTGGGTTTTGTCGCCGATTTCGGCAATGAAAAACGTGATCAGAGTCGTGACGAACGGGCCGTATTTGCGCGCGGTGCTGGCTTCGTCGTCGTCCATTTTGTCGGGCACCAGGGTCCACAGTGCCGTCGCGGTAAAGCTTGCGGCGAGGATCCAGTGCAACATCACATCGGTGAAGAACGTACTGAACCAGGCACCCACGGCACCGGCTGCAGCATGGTTGGCAAGGGTCGCGACGATGATGCCGGCGATGATGGGCCAGGGCTTGCGAAAGCGCGCGGCCAGAATGAGGGCGAGCAATTGCGTCTTGTCACCGATTTCGGCCAAGGCAACGATTGCAGTTGGAATGAGTAAGGAGTCGAGCATCATCAGGTAATTTTCCAGGGGCGGGTCGACACGGCTATGACACGTACAGCCTTCCCGCCCCGGGTAAGGTGTTCGTGTCATAGGTCTTGTCAAACCCTGGTCCGTCTGTGCGGACGCCTGGGTCGCATGCGCCATGGTCTGTTGACCAAGTATGTTGACGCATGCCGGACGAGCGTGTTGCTCGTGGGAGACTACTCCCCTAGGACGGAGCGGATTCTGCCTAGGCAAATCCGATACGGCAAGCCCTGATTTTCAAAAACTGTCAGCGACGCTTCGCACTGTAGATCCGAAAACCCTGCCCTTCAGCCTTGACGGCGCAGTGCCCGAATTGCTCTTCGATCAGCGGTTGATAGCGCAGGAAGCTATTGGCCACAAGTCGGAGTTCGCCACCTGTTTTCAGATGTTTGACCGATTTTTTCAGCAAGTTTTCGGTAGCGTGATAATCGGTGTGTACGCCGACATGGAACGGCGGGTTGCTCAAAATGGCATTCAAACCCATCGGCGCAGCGTCGATCCCGTCACCGGTAATAACCTCAGCTTCCAGACCATTGGCATCCAATGTCAGACGGCTGCTGGCCGTGGCGAAGGCGTCGACATCGAGCAGGGTGACGCTGTTATGCGGATAACGGCGCTTGACCGCGGCACCGAGCACACCCGCGCCGCAGCCAAAGTCCAGCAGATGACCGCCGGGCAGTTTGTCCAGGTGTTCAAGCAGCAAGGCGCTGCCGCGATCGAGGCGGCCGTGGCTGAAAACCCCCGGCAAGCTGACGACTTTCAACGGGCCTTCGGCCAGTTCCAGCTCGTAATGCTGTGCCAGTTGCTCAAGCACGGGGGCTGCCGGGGCGTTGTCGACGGTGACTTGCCAGAGTTGGCAATGCCGCGCGCTGTCGAGCTTGCGCGGCTTGCCGAAAGGGATGAGTTGCTTGGACGCGCCCTCAATGCCGCCTTTCTTTTCGCCGACCAAAAACACATCGGCGCCGGGCAGGCGGGCGGCCACGGCCTTGAGCACGTAATCGCTCAATTCCTTGGACTTGGGCAAGAACACCACAGCGGTGTCGAAGGCCCGCTCCGGGACTTCGACACCAAAGTGCACGCGCCCGGCAAAGCGCGCATCGAGTGCCGCCTGATCGCCCGCGTGCCAGCACCAGCCGTGGGCGTTGGGCAGCGCGTTGAGCAATTCGTCAGCCGGTAAACCGACTAACAGTACCGAACCCTGAAAGTAATCAGGCTGACGAAGCAGTACTTCACTGCGCGGATCCATACTGTGCTCCTCAAAAAAGGAGCGCAGTTTATCAACTGACGACGCGTAGCGCTGTACCGCTGAAGAAGGCTTCGGCGTTTTGCGTGAGTTGGTTGACGATTCTCTGCCGCGCCTCACGGCTGCCCCAGGCGCTGTGCGGGGTAATGATCAGGCGCGGAATATCATCGGCCAGCAGCGGGTTGCCGTCGCGTGGCGGTTCGACGCTCAACACGTCGGTGGCGGCTCCGCCCAAGTGGCCGCTGCGCAGGGCATCAGCCAGCGCCTGTTCATCAATCATGCCGCCACGCGCGGTGTTCACCACAAACGCGCCGGGCTTGAGCAGCGCCAGTTCGCGGGCACCGATAAAGTGGCGCGTGTGTTCGTTGAGCGGGCAGTGAAAGGTCAGGGCGTCGACCTGTGGCAGCAACTCGTCAACCGTCAGACGGTCGGCGCGGGCCGGGCGGCCGGGAATCTGCCCGATCAACACGTTCATGCCGAAAGCTTCGGCCAGTTTGGCCACCGCACTGCCCAGCTCGCCATGGCCAAACAGGCCAAGGGTTTTGCCTTCCAGCTCAACAATCGGGTAGTCCAGCAGGCAGAACTGCTTGGCCTGCTGCCATTTGCCGTCGGCCACGGCCTTGTTGTAATCGACCAGCCGTGTGGCCAGCGCCAGCAGCAGGCCGAGGGTGTGTTGCGCCACCGATGGCGTGCCGTAGCCCTGGCAGTTGGCAACGGTGATGCCGTGCTCGCGCGCAGCTTCAAGATCCACGTTATTGGTGCCGGTGGCAGCGACCAAAATCAGCTTGAGGTCCGGGCAGGCGGCGAGGGTGCTGGCGTTGAGCAGGATTTTATTGCTGATGACGACGCTGGCGCCCTGCAAGCGCTCGATGATGTTGTCTGGCGTGGTGTCTGAGTACAACTGCAGCTCGCTGAACGCATTGCGCAGGGGGCTGAGGTCAAGATCGCCGAGGTCAAGAGACGGGTGATCAAGGAAGACTGCGCGGTGAGTATTCGTCATCAACTGTACCTTTTGTGCTGTCGAGTGAAGGCGTAAGGTGTCGAGCCTAACAGAAGAAACAATTTGTAATGGAGCCGTGCATGTATTGGACAGAATTTTTGACTGTCGCCTTGATTCACTTGTTGGCTGTGGCCAGCCCGGGGCCGGATTTTGCTGTGGTCGTGCGTGAAAGCGTGACCCACGGTCGACGTGCGGGGATGTTTACCGCGCTGGGCGTGGGTTCGGCGATTTTCCTGCATGTGGGGTATTCGTTGCTGGGTATCGGGATCATTGTGTCGCAGTCGATTGTGCTGTTTAACGCGCTCAAGTGGTTGGCCGCAGCGTACTTGCTGTACATCGGCTTCAAGGCCCTGCGCGCCAAGCCTGCGGACCCTGCCGCTGTTGCTGCGGCATTGCCGGTGGGCGAGCGCACCGCGCGCGGCGCCTTTACTTCGGGCTTTGTGACTAACGGGCTGAACCCCAAGGCGACGTTGTTTTTTCTGTCGCTGTTCACCGTTGTGATCAACCCGCACACACCGCTGGCGATCCAGGCCGGTTACGGCGTGTACCTGGCGGTGGCGACGGGCGTGTGGTTCTGCATGGTGGCCATGTTGTTCAGCCATCAGCGCGTGCGCACCGGTTTTGCCCGCATGGGCCACTGGTTTGACCGCACCATGGGCGCGGTACTGGTCGCATTAGGCGTGAAACTGGCCTTCACCGAGATGCATTGATCCATAAAGAGCCGTAGTCGCTGCCGAAGGCTGCGAAGGGGGGCGAAGCCCCCCGTTGTCTCGCACCCATCGGGTTTTTCGCGAAGCCCGTGGTTTGGTTTACGCCCGATCTTGTCAAATTCTGGTTTTCCTTCATCCTTGCGGGCTTATTGCAGCGTGCGCACGGAGAAGTATCAATGCCCTCAGTCAGCCGGTTCTGGTGCCGAGCCAAACTGCCCTTGGCAGTCAGCCTCGCCTCGGTGCTCGCCGGGCCCGCTTGGGGCGTGAGCTTTAACATTGGCGAAGTCGAAGGCCAGTTGGACTCCGAACTGTCCATCGGCGCCAGTTGGTCCACCGCCAAGGCCGACAGCAAATTCATCGGCGCCAACAATGGCGGTAAAGGTCACTCTGAAATTTCTGACGATGGCCGTCTCAATTTCAAGCGCGGCGAAACCTTTTCGAAACTCTTCACCGGTATTCACGGCCTGGAGCTGAAGGTCGGCGACAGCGGCCTCTATGTGCGCGGCAAGTACTGGTACGACTTTGAGCTGCAAGACGATAGTCGCCCCTTCAAACCCATCAGTAACAGCGGTCGCCGGGCGTCGGCGCAGTCGGCCGGCACGCAACTGCTGGACGCCTACGTCTATCACAACTACGCGATTGGCGATCAGCCGGGGTCGGTGCGTGTAGGCAAACAAGTGGTCAGTTGGGGCGAAGGTGAATTTATAGGCGGTGGGATCAATGCGATTAACCCCACGGACGTTTCCGCCTATCGACGCCCCGGCACCGCTTTCAAAGATGGCCTGGTCCCGGTCAACCTGTTCTACCTTTCGCAAAACCTGACCGACAACCTGTCTGCCCAAGCCTTTTACCAGCTCGACTGGGAACAGTCCGAAGCCGATAACTGCGGGACCTTCTTCTCGCAATCCGACGTGATGGCCGATGGCTGCAGCGGCAATTACCGGGTGATGAGCAAGCGCTCTGCACTGAATGTCGCCGACCTTGCCGCGCTGACCTCGGCGGGAGTCGAGGTGAACGAGGAGGGCGTGCTGGTGCGTCGCGGGGCTGATCGTGATGCGCGCAACAGCGGGCAATTTGGCCTGGCCCTGCACTACGTGTTTGAGCCGCTGGACACCGATTTTGGTGCGTTCTTTATGAACTACCACAGCCGTGACCCGATCCTCAGTGGTCGTGCGGCGTCGCAATCGGTGTACAACACTGCCTCTGGTACGGGCGGCCTGGCGCCAATGATAGTGGCCGGCAACGCCAGCTACTACGTTGAATACCCCGAAGACATTCGCCTGTATGGATTGAGCTTCAACACCACGTTATCCACAGGCACGGTCTGGAAAGGCGAGCTGAGCTATCGCCCCAACGCGCCGGTACAACTCAACAGCAACGACCTGCTGTACGCCAACGTGACCCTGTTGCCCGGCCTTGCCGATGCTTCCCCCTTGAGCGTGATGCCGGGTGCTGATAACCAGGGATATCGGCGCAAAGAAATCACCCAGTTCCAGACCTCGTTGCGGCATATCTTCGACAACGCCATGGGCGCTGATCGGCTGACGCTGACCGGCGAGGTCGGAGTGATCCACGTTGGCGGGCTGGAAGGCAGCGCGCAGGCGCGTTACGGGCGTGACCCGGTGTTTGGTTCTGACGGCCATGACGGCTTCACCACGGCCAATGCCTGGGGCTATCGTGCCCGTGCGGTGTGGGACTACAACAAAGTTTTGCCCGGCCTGGACCTGAAACCCAACCTGGGCTGGTCCCATGACGTCAGCGGCTACTCGCCGGGCCCGGACAACACCTTCAACGAAGGCCGCAAGGCCATCAGCCTGGGCATTGATGCCGAATACGAAAACACCTACTTGAGCAGCCTGTCGTATACCAACTTCTTTGGCGGGCGTTACAACACCCTCAGCGACCGCGACTTTGTGGCGTTGAGCGTGGGGCTGAAGTTTTGAGCGCGCCTGCGGTTTAGCAAGTGCTTGATCAATTCGAACATGGCCTCTAGTATTGGCCCCAACACGGCCCCCGCCTCTTTGCGCTTAATTGAGCTTACGCGGGGGTTTTTTATTTTTCGGCCTGGATCTATTTGATCCACCACCCTTCCCACCCGGTCGGGGCCCCCATGTCCGCAATGGACAGCTTGCGATTTGAATGTTGCAGCGGAAATTGCTGTAAATGTTGCTGCACACGCAGGTGCCATTCAGTACGTGGACAAACCACTTTGATCATGTGTCTGGCAATGCTGAGCAGCAAGAAAGGCCTGGCGATAAGGTCAGCTTTACCTATGAAGTCATCGCACCAGTCAATGTCTCCTTTGTGGGTTGGGAGGCCGGGTTGATCCGTCATGTTGCGGTTCCACAAACGGCTATGGTGGGCGGACAGATTGCGCAGGTAGCTGAGAGAGCGAACCCAGCTTTTGAAGACCTTCCAATCGTTGACCCCATATTTGCTGGCAATCTGCTGCTGATCCGCGACTTTCATCATGGCCAGTAACTGTGAAATGGCGCCAAAGTCCCATATCTCTACGGCGACCCACAGAGGTAAATGTGGGCCGTGTTTTTCGCGGTAATGTTTGACGAAATCTTCCTTGGAGCGATCCAGCAACCCTTTGTATTTATCCTGCCAGATGTCGAAAGTGGTTTTGCCACTGCGTTTGTCTATCTTGCCGGCAAATGTGGGGTGTAATGCTGTCGCATCCAGGTGTGCGAAGGTATTGCGTTGACCTAACAGTTAAGCGATATCGACGCGAAGACCAATCTCAATGCGCTCCAGAGCGTCCATTACCAGAAGGCGCAGCTTTTTATCGAAGAGGTACAGCTCCACGGCATCTACAAACTGAGTCTTGGTTTCAAATTGATCGGTACGCACCGTGCTGAGTTGTTTAGTGACGGGGTCTTGCGCCACCTGAAACTGCCTGAAGGAATACCAGTAAGCGGTCAGGCGGTAATATCCGATACGCTCCAGGTAGTTAAGTGCGGCGACATCATCGGTCACAACCATGCCGCGATCTTTCAACTGCTGAAGTTGATCTGAGAAGGACTTCCAGGGTCTGTTGTAAGCCATTACGCGATTGCCTTTGTACAAGGGTGGTTTAAGCCGTTGGATTGGGGGCTTAGCAAAGAGCTGCTGGCTGATCTGGTTCGGCTACGATATGAAATGGCTGGTTAACAGTGGCCGTGTACTTCAAGCATTTTGAGCATCCGCATGAGAAATGCCCGATTTTGCAATTCTTATCACCTTTATTTTTAGATCAAGCTTTTACAGGAACACTGATGAATCCAGCAAAACCCACCCTCATCCGCGAAACCTTCCCCGTCGGGCCGTTGCAGTGCAACTGCACGATCATCGGTGATCCGCTCACTAAAAAAGCCATTGTGGTGGATCCGGGCGGTGACCATGAGTTGATTCTGGCGCGGCTGGAGAAGCTGGGTTTGCAGGTGGTGAGCATCATCCATACGCATGCGCATCTGGATCACTTTTTGGCGTCGGGTCAGCTCAAGGAGAAAACCGGGGCGACGCTGCATTTGCACAAGGAAGACCAGTTTTTGTGGGACAACCTGGAGATGCAATGCGGTTTGTTTGGCGTGCCGTATACGCCGGTGCCGCCCCCCGATCGCTGGTTGGCCGATGACGAAGAGCTGGCCTGTGGCTGCGGTGTTGCGCTGCACACGCCGGGGCATACGCCTGGGTCCATGAGTTTTTGGTTTTCTGAGTCTAAGCTGTTGATCGCAGGCGATACGCTGTTTCGTCGAGGCGTTGGGCGCACAGACTTATGGGGCGGCGATCAGGCCACTATCGTGCGTTCGATCAAGCAGCGGCTGTATACGCTGGATGAGGATGCCACCGTGGTCACCGGGCATGGTCCGGATACTCGCCTTGGCGACGAAATGCGGGAGAACCCGTTTGTTCGCGCTTAAACAAGATGTAATGGAATTTTTACCGTTGGTCGTGTTCCAACGTTCCACAGAGGTCTACTGCCAGCGGCCTTTGACCCAGAAAGATTAAGTAGGAGCTTCACCATGTTTATTTCGCGTCGTTTGATTGTTGCTGCAAGTGCGATTGCCTTGTTGGCCGGCTGCGCCTCTCCTAACCCTTATGACAACCAGGGCCAGGCCTCGTCGGGCATGAGCAACACCGCCAAGTACGGTGGTCTGGGTGCCTTGGCCGGTGCTGTTGCCGGTGCTGCCATTGACCACAACAACCGTGGCAAGGGCGCGCTGATTGGCGCTGCGGTCGCGGGCCTGGGGGCTGCGGGCTACGGCTATTACGCTGACAAGCAAGAAGCCGCACTGCGCGCCAGCATGGCCAACACCGGCGTTGAAGTGCAGCGCCAAGGCGACAACATTACCCTGGTGATGCCGGGCAACATTACGTTTGCCACCAGCTCTGCCAACATTGCGCCAAGCTTTTATCAGCCGCTTAACAGCCTCGCCAATTCGCTGAAGCAGTTGAACAACCAGCAGCAGATCCAGATCGTGGGTTACACCGACAGCACCGGTAACAATGCTTTCAACCAGCAGTTGTCGCAACAGCGTGCGCAAAGCGTTGCAACGTATTTGACGTCGCAGGGCGTGAGCGGTCAGTACCTGTCGGTGATCGGTAAAGGCCCGGCAGATCCGATTGCCAGCAACGCCACCCCGGACGGCCGTGCTCAGAACCGCCGTGTACAAATTACGCTGATGCCGATCCCGGGCATGAACTACCAGCAGCAGGGTCAGGTTCAACAGTACCCGTAACGTGGCAGGTGGAGTCACAACCCTTGGGAGTGACTCCAGCGCCCACTAAAAAAGCCCCGCGATCATTGCTGATCGCGGGGCTTTTTGTTGAGCGTCTGGCCGGGTGAATTACTTCTTCAGGCCGTAGTGCTCATCGAGCATGCCGGGGGCGTTCGGGCTTTTTGGCGCGTAGTCCTTTGGCGGCTCGGAACTGTGCGGCGGGGTGAGGCGCTCGCGGTGCGGTTGTGGGGCTTCAGAGTGCAGGGCAGCCAGCAGACGTTGGCGTGTTTGCTCGTCCAGGGCCAGGCTGTTGGCGCCCTCGGCGAGGTGATCTTGTACTTCCTGGTAGCTCTGGGTGAGTTTCTTCACCAGATTGGCAGTGGTGTTGAAGTGGGTAACGACTTCACCCTGATAGTTATCAAAACGTTCCTGGATATCGTCCAGCTGACGCTGCGTGCGATTAGGCGCGGCGTTCGGCAGCAGACGAGCGACCAGAAAACCAATGACGACACCGGCAACCAGAGCCAGGGTCGGCAACAACCAAATTAAGAGCGAGCTTTCCACGAGTCCTTCCTCTATAAACGGCTTTGCTTTACGTTAACGGCTCGGACCTGCGCTGTATACCGCGATGCACTCGCAAATATGCCAGACAGAATCTATCAGCTAGACGTGTCGACCCACTTTGAGGTCACGGAGTTCCTTCTTGCTTACCCGCGAAACCCCCGTAGTGATTGATGGCCCGGTTGGCCAATTGGAAGCTTTATACCTCGATTCTGCTGAGCCGCGCGGCCTCGCGCTGCTGTGCCATCCCAACCCGGTGCAGGGTGGGACGATGATGAATAAAGTGGTCTCGACCCTGCAGCGCACTGCGCGCGATGCGGGTCTTGTTACGTTGCGATTTAATTACCGTGGCACCGGGGCCAGTGGCGGGAGCCACGACATGGGCACTGGCGAAGTCGACGACGCGTTGGCGGCTGCCCGTTGGTTGCGTGCTCAATACCCGGATCTGCCGCTGACCCTGCTGGGGTTTTCATTCGGTGGTTTTGTCGCCGCCAGCCTGGGTGGACGACTGGAGGCGCAGGGCGAAAAGCTCGCACGCCTGTTTATGGTCGCGCCTGCGGTGATGCGTTTGCGTGATGAAGATGCGCTGCCACAGACGTGCCCCATCACGCTTATCCAGCCTGAAACCGACGAAGTGATTGATCCGCAACTGGTTTATGACTGGTCAAAAGACCTCTCGCGCCCCCATGAGCTGCTGAAAGTGGCAGAATGCGGACACTTTTTTCACGGCAAGCTGCCCGAACTCAAAGAGTTGGTAGCGCCACGCCTTTTGAATTGATACAGCCTGATAAGCGATTACCCATGACCACTCGTACTCGTATCCTCACCGGTATCACCACCACCGGCACGCCGCACCTGGGCAATTATGCCGGTGCCATCCGCCCGGCAATCCTTGCCAGTCGTGACAGCAACGCCGACTCGTTTTACTTTTTGGCCGACTATCACGCCCTGATCAAATGTGATGACCCGCAGCGCATTCAGCGTTCGCGTCAGGAAATCGCAGCCACCTGGCTGGCGGGCGGTCTGGATGTTGAGCGTGTGACGTTCTATCGCCAGTCTGATATCCCGGAAATCCCGCAACTGGCGTGGTTTCTGACCTGCGTGGCGGCCAAAGGCCTGCTCAACCGTGCGCATGCGTACAAGGCGTCGGTAGACAAGAACCTGGAAAACGGTGAAGACCCGGATGCGGGCATCACCATGGGCTTGTACAGCTACCCGGTTCTGATGGCCGCAGACATCTTGATGTTTAACGCGCACAAGGTACCGGTGGGTCGTGACCAGATCCAGCACGTTGAGATGGCCCGCGATATCGGTCAGCGCTTCAACCACTTGTTCGGCAATGGCAAAGAGTTCTTCGCCATGCCTGAAGCATTGATTGAAGAAAGCGTGGCGACCTTGCCAGGTCTTGACGGTCGCAAGATGTCGAAAAGCTACGACAACACCATTCCGTTGTTTACCAGCGCCAAAGATATGAAAAGCGCGATCTCGCGGATCGTGACCGACTCCCGTGCGCCGGGCGAAGCCAAAGATCCGGACAACTCGCACTTGTTCACCTTGTACCAGGCGTTCTCGACGCCTGAGCAGTCGGCTGAGTTCCGTAGCGAGCTGTTGCAGGGCTTGGGCTGGGGTGAGGCGAAAGACCGTCTGTTCAAGCTGCTGGACGCCGAATTGGGCGAAGCGCGTGAGCGTTATCACGACCTGATGTCGCGCCCCGCAGATATGGAAGACATTCTTAAGACCGGCGCGCAAAAAGCCCGTGCGATCGCAACGCCGTTTTTGGATGAGCTGCGCGAAGCCGTGGGCCTGCGTTCGTTTGAGAACGCTGCACAAACCACGGCGGCAAGCAAAAAGAAAGCCGCCAAAGGCCCGCGCTTTGTCAGCTTCCGCGATGAAGACGGCAGCTTCCGTTTCCGTCTGTTGAGCGCTGATGGCGAGCAATTGCTGCTGTCGCGCAGCTTCGCCGATGGCAAAACGGCGGGGCAGGTGACCAAGCAGTTGCAATCGGGTGAAGCGCTGGATGTACGCGCTGACGGTTTGAGTTTCAGCGTTTGGCTGGACGGTGCGAGTGTTGCCGACAGCCCGGCATTTGCCGATGACGCAGCACGTGATGCGGCAATCGAAGCGTTGCGCTTGGCCTTGGTGCCTGCGCAAGACTGACAAACTGCGACGTTTCGTCCCAGGTTTGATTGCCATTCCCCCGGGCCGTCGCTAAAGTGTCGGCCCGTTTTTGTTGCCCAGCTAGCGAATTATGACGCCTCTAGAACGATATCAAGCTGATCTGAAACGCCCGGACTTCTTCCACGATGCCGCGCAGGAAAACGCTGTGCGTCACCTGCAGCGTCTCTATGACGACTTGGTCGCGTCTTCGCAGAGCAAGCCTGGCCTGCTGGGCAAGCTGTTTGGCAAAAAAGAAATCACGCCGGTCAAAGGCCTGTATTTTTGGGGCGGTGTGGGCCGGGGCAAGACTTACCTGGTCGATACGTTCTTTGATGCCTTGCCGTTCAAGCAGAAGGTGCGTACGCACTTTCACCGCTTCATGAAGCGTGTGCACGAAGAAATGCGCACCCTCAATGGCGAGAAAAACCCGCTGACCATCATTGCCAAGCGCTTTGCCGATGAAGCGCGGGTGATCTGTTTTGACGAATTCTTTGTGTCGGACATTACCGACGCCATGATTCTCGGCACCCTGATGGAAGAGCTGTTCAAGAACGGCGTGACCCTGGTGGCGACCTCCAACATCGTCCCGGACGGTCTGTACAAGGACGGCCTGCAGCGTGCCCGCTTCTTGCCGGCCATTGCGCTGATCAAGCAGAACACCGATATCGTCAACGTCGACAGCGGTGTCGATTACCGCTTGCGCCATCTTGAGCAAGCCGAGCTGTATCACTTCCCGCTCAATGACGCCTCAGAAGCGTGCCTGCGCGAGAGCTTCAAAGCGTTGACGCACAACTCAACTCGGGCGGTCGAGAACGATGACCTGGTCATCGAGAACCGCACCATTCGTGCGTTACGTACCTGTGATGATGTGGCCTGGTTTGATTTCCGCGAGCTGTGCGATGGCCCGCGTAGCCAGAACGACTACATTGAACTGGGCAAGATCTTCAACGCCGTGATCCTCAGCGGTGTTGAGCAAATGGACGTTAAAACCGACGACATCGCGCGTCGTTTTATCAACATGGTCGACGAGTTCTACGACCGTGGCGTCAAGCTGATCATCTCGGCTGAAGTCGAGCTAAAAGACCTCTACACCGGTGGTCGTTTGAGCTTCGAGTTCCAGCGTACGCTGAGCCGCTTGCTCGAAATGCAATCCCACGAATACCTGACACGCGCCCACAAGCCTTAGTTGAGCGCTGTTTCGCGATCTTTTGGTCTTTTAAAAAATCAAAAGATCGCGAGCAAGCTCGCTCCTACAGATTGTCTGCCCAAATTACGCCGCTTGCTGAAACTGCTGCCGGTATTGGTTGGGCGACAGTTCGGTGTGCTGGCGAAACAGCCTCGCAAAGAAGCTGGCGTCGTCGTAGCCCACGTCGTAGCTGATGGTCTTGATGCTTTTGCGGGTGGCAGACAGCAAGCCCTTGGCGGTTTCGATGCGCAAGCGCTGCAGGTAATGCAGGGGTTTGTCCCCCGTTGCGATCTGGAAGCGGCGCATGAAGTTGCGGATGCTCATGCCGTGTTCACGGGCCACGTCTTCGAAACGAAACTTGTCGGCAAAGTGCTCTTCGAGCCAGTGCTGGATCTGCAAAATAATCACGTCTTGATGCAGCTTTTGCCCGCCGAAGCCAATGCGCCCCGGTGAGTAGTTGCGTTGCACTTCATACAGAATGTCGCGGGCCACGGCCTGGGCGATATTCGCGCCGCAGAAACGCTCAATCAAATAGATGTACAGGTCACAGGCCGAGGTAGGGCCGCCCGCGCAATACAGGTTGTCGGCGTCGGTGAGGTGCTTGTCCTGATTGAGGTGCACCTGTGGGAAGCGTTCGGCGAAGGTGTTGAAAAAACGCCAGTACGTCGTGGCTTCCTTACCGTCGAGCAAGCTGGCTTCTGCCAGCCAGAACACCCCGGTGGCTGCTGCGCACAACACGGCGCCGCGTGCATGTTGCTCGCGCAGCCATGGCATGACCTGCGGGTAGCGCTGGCACAGGGTGTCAAAGTCGCCCCAGAAGGCGGGGAGAATGATGATGTCAGCGTCATCCAGGCCGCCATCGACGGGCAGCAACACATTGCTGAAACTGCCTACGGGCAGGCTGTCGGGGCTGACGAGACGGGTTTCAAAGCTGGCATTGAAGCCTTGGCCCAATTGTTTACCGTGGCGCAGGCTGGCCAGGTGAAAGAAATCCTTGGCTTGCATCAGGGTAGAAGCGAACACCTGATCCGTGGCCAAAACGCTGACGCGCCGCAAGGGCGTGGAGAGTTGAGTAGACATGGTTTGATTATTCTTATAGGTGAAATTGGTCAACTTACGGCTGGATCGTCTTATGTTTTTTCCTGTGTGTCTAGGGGAGGGGGAGTTAAACCGCTGTGTAGGGGCGAGCTTGCCTCGCGATCTTTTAAAGATCAAAAGATCGCGAGACAAGCTCGCTCCTACAGGGGGATAGGGTCAAGGCGCCGGGTTTGGTTGCTCTTTGTGGATGGCTTCAATGCCCGCGAGCACTTCATCCGAGAGCTTCAGGTCGGCACTGGCGATGTTGCTTTTCAGTTGCTCCAGAGTGGTGGCGCCAATGATGTTGCTGGTCACGAACGGTTGTTGGGTGACATACGCCAAGGCCATTTGTGCCGGATCCAGCCCGTGTTCGCGGGCCAGTGCGACGTAACGCTCGCTGGCGGCAACCGACTGCGGGTTGGAATAGCGCGAAAAGCGGCTGTAAAGGCTCAGGCGGCCTTTTGCCGGGCGGGCGCCGCCGTTGTACTTGCCGGTCAGCATGCCAAACGCCAGCGGCGAGTAGGCGAGCAGCCCGCACTGTTCGCGGATGGCGATTTCCGCCAGACCCACTTCAAAGCTGCGGTTGAGCAGGTTGTAGGGGTTCTGGATCGACACCGCGCGTGGCCAGCCACGGCTCTCGGCCAATTGCAGAAACTTCATGGTCGCCCACGGGGTTTCGTTGGACAGGCCGATGTGGCGGATTTTGCCGGCTTTGACTTGTTCGTCGAGGGCTTCGAGGGTGTCCTCCAGCGGGGTGAAGTCTTCGTCGGCTTTGTGCGTGTAGCCCAGTTGGCCAAAGAAGTTGGTGCTGCGCTCGGGCCAGTGCAACTGGTACAGGTCGATCCAGTCGGTTTGCAGGCGCTTTAGGCTGGCGTCCAGCGCTTGCACGATGTGGGTGCGGTTGTGTTTCAGGTTGCCGTCACGGATGTAGTCGATGGTGTTGCCCGGCCCGGCAATTTTGCTGGCCAGTACCCAGTCGGCACGGTCGCCACGGGCCTTGAACCAGTTGCCGATGTAGCGCTCGGTGGTGGCGTAGGTCTCGGCTTTGGGCGGGACCGGGTACATCTCGGCGGTGTCGAGGAAGTTGATGCCGGCGTTTTTCGCGTATTCGATTTGCTCAAAGGCTTCATCTTGGGTGTTTTGCTCACCCCAGGTCATGGTGCCGAGGGCAATGGCACTCACGTTGAGGTTGCTGCGGCCTAGCTGGCGGTAGTCCATCGGTCACTCCTTCGGGGAAAGAATCATAAAAGCAGGTTGTAATTTTTTGCGCAATCTGGATAATCGTCGACCTCTTTCTGCAGTGGAAGTGATGCGCCGCCTGCCGAAGAATCTTGCCGTTGAACGGACGCGCTGACCCGAGCCCCCGATAGCGTCTGTACCCGGCTGCCTTTGACTTGTCAAAGTACGCACTATTCAGTAAGATCCGCCGTCTAATTTACAGGGCGGCCCCTGAGGCTATAAAGAATGAAAACTTTTACTGCTAAACCAGAAACAGTAAAGCGCGACTGGTTTGTCGTCGACGCTGCTGGTCAGACCCTGGGTCGTCTGGCCACCGAGATCGCGAGCCGTCTGCGTGGTAAGCACAAGCCTGAATTCACTCCGCACGTTGACACCGGTGACTACATCGTTGTTATCAATGCCGAGCAGATTCGTGTTACTGGTGCTAAGACCTCTGACAAGATGTACTACTCTCACTCCGGTTTCCCGGGCGGGATTAAGTCGATCAACTTCGAAAAGCTGATCGCCAAAGCTCCTGAGCGCGTGATCGAGACCGCGGTTAAAGGCATGCTGCCTAAAAACCCACTGGGTCGCGACATGTACCGTAAGCTGAAAGTCTATGCGGGCGCTGCTCACCCTCATACTGCTCAGCAGCCCCAAGAACTGAAGTTTTAACGGAATAGTTCATTATGTCGGCGACTCAAAACTACGGCACTGGCCGTCGTAAGACTGCAACCGCACGCGTTTTCCTGCGTCCGGGTACTGGCAACATCTCCATCAACAACCGCTCCCTGGAAAACTTCTTCGGCCGCGAAACTGCCCGCATGGTAGTTCGTCAGCCGCTGGAACTGACCGAGACTGTTGAGAAATTCGACATCTACGTTACCGTTCTCGGTGGCGGTGTAAGTGGTCAAGCTGGCGCAATCCGCCACGGTATCACTCGCGCTCTGATGGACTACGACGAGACTCTGCGTAGCGCTCTGCGTAAAGCAGGCTACGTAACTCGCGATGCTCGTGAAGTTGAACGTAAGAAAGTCGGTCTGCGTAAAGCGCGTAAGCGTCCGCAGTACTCGAAGCGTTAATTCGCAGCTTCGTTCAAAAAAGCCCAGCCTCCTCACGGAGCTGGGCTTTTTTTATGGGCGCCAAAAAGTTGCTGTGACAACGTGCCACATCCGCCAACTGCCTGCGCTGCAAGGGCTGCAGCCTGTCGCTCCCGGTAATTACCTTGTTTTAGTGGGGTCTTTTCATTACCATTCGGCAAAATTTTTATAAAGATTAGTTTGCTACTTACTAGATGCCTGATTTAACAGGCCGCAAAGCTGATGGGAGAGGACGGAATGAGCAAAGTCGACGTTAATGTCGGTCGGCGTCGCTTCCTCGTGGCAGCCACATCCGTGGTGGGTGCTGCAGGAGCGGTGGGGGCGGCGGTCCCGTTCGTGGGGTCGTGGTTCCCCAGTGCCAAGGCCAAGGCCGCTGGTGCGCCGGTAAAGGTCGATATCGCCAAGGTCGAGCCGGGCCAGCAAATGGTTGCAGAATGGCGTGGTCAGCCAGTGTTCATCGTCCGCCGAACAGAAGAAATCCTGGCCAATCTGAAGAAAATTGATGATCGGCTTGCGGATCCAGACTCCAAGCAGTCAGATCAGCCGACCTACGTAAACCCCGAATTACGCTCGATCAAGCCCGAAATCCTGCTGCTGATCGGTATCTGCACCCACTTGGGTTGCTCGCCTACTTTCCGTCCTGAAGTGGCCCCTGCCGACCTTGGCAAGGATTGGGTGGGAGGGTATTTCTGCCCATGTCACGGTTCGCACTATGACCTGGCGGGTCGCGTCTACAAGGCTCAGCCTGCCCCGCTAAATCTGCCTGTGCCGCCTTATTACTATGAGTCGGACAACATTATTGTCGTTGGCCTTGATGGGGAGACCGCGTAATGAGCAAATTCATGGATTGGATTGATGCTCGCTTCCCGGCCACCAAAATGTGGGAAGACCACCTCAGCAAGTACTACGCACCGAAGAACTTCAACTTCCTCTACTTCTTTGGCTCCCTTGCCTTGCTGGTGCTGGTCAACCAGATCGTCACGGGCGTGTGGCTGACCATGAGTTACACGCCGACGGCAGAGGACGCGTTTGCCTCGGTCGAATACATCATGCGTGACGTCGAATACGGCTCGATTCTGCGCCTGCTGCACTCCACCGGTGCGTCGGCGTTCTTTATCGTGGTGTATCTGCACATGTTCCGAGGCTTGCTCTACGGCTCTTATCAGAAGCCGCGCGAGCTGGTCTGGTTGTTCGGCATGATGATTTATCTGGCCCTGATGGCAGAAGCGTTCATGGGCTATTTACTGCCATGGGGGCAAATGTCCTACTGGGGCGCCCAGGTGATCATCTCGCTGTTTGGGGCGATCCCGGTGATCGGTAATGACCTGACGCAATGGATCCGCGGCGACTACCTGATCTCCGGCATTACCCTGAACCGCTTCTTCGCGCTGCACGTTGTCGCGCTGCCCATCGTGATTTTGGGGTTGGTGGTGCTGCACATTCTGGCGCTGCACGAAGTGGGCTCGAACAACCCTGACGGCATTGATATCAAGAAGTACAAGGACGAGAACGGCATCCCGCTGGACGGCATTCCATTCCATCCGTACTACACCGTGAAAGACATTGTCGGCGTTGTGGTGTTCTTGTTTATCTTCTGTTCGATTGTGTTCTTCTTCCCTGAAATGGGCGGCTACTTCCTCGAAAAGCCGAACTTTGAGCAAGCTAACGCCTTCAAGACACCGGAGCATATTGCCCCTGTCTGGTACTTCACGCCGTTCTACGCGATCTTGCGGGCTATCCCGGACAAGCTCATGGGCGTGATCGCCATGGGCGCTGCGATTGCGGTGCTTTTTGTGTTGCCCTGGCTGGACCGCAGCCCTGTTAAATCCATGCGCTACAAAGGCTGGATGAGCAAGATCTGGCTGTGGGTGTTCTGCATCTCGTTCGTGATTCTGGGTGTGTTGGGTGTGTTGTCGCCGACCCAGGAGCGCACGTTGTTGTCGCAGGTGTGTACGTTCCTGTACTTCGCCTACTTCATTTTGATGCCGTTCTACACCCGGCTTGAGAAGACCAAACCGGTTCCGGAAAGGGTGACTGGCTGATGAAAAAGTTATTTGCCGTATTAATGCTCGCGATGATGCCGGTGCTGTCCTTTGCGTCCGAACAGGGCGTGCAGCTGGACAAGGTCGACATCGATGTTTCTGACAAGGCCGCGTTGCAAGATGGCGCGCGTACCTTTGCCAACTATTGCATGGGCTGTCACAGCGCCAAGTTTCAGCGTTACGAGCGGGTGGCTGACGATCTGGGGATCCCCCACGATGTCATGCTCAAGAATCTGGTGTTCACCGGCGCCAAAATTGGTGACCACATGAACATCGGCATGCAGCCTGAAGACGCCAAGGCGTGGTTTGGCGCGGCGCCGCCCGACTTGACCCTGGTGGCCCGCGTGCGCGGTACAGACTGGCTCTACAGCTACCTGCGTTCGTTCTATGAAGACCCGTCGCGCCCTTGGGGTGTGAACAATACGGTCTTCCCGAATGTGGGCATGCCGAACGTGCTTGCGCCGCTGCAAGGGCGTCAAGTTATCGGTTGCAAGCAAGTACAGATCGTCGAAGACGGCAAGAAGCAGTATGATCCGCTCACCGGCACGCCTTTGACACATGAAGCGTGCGACCAGCTGACAGTGTTGCCCAAGACCGGCACGCTGACTGAAGAGCAGTTCGACGAGAAGATCAAGAACCTTGTGACCTTCCTGGCCTATTCGGCTAACCCGGTGAAGCTGGAGCATCAGCGCATCGGTACGTACGTACTGCTCTATCTGGCCTTCTTCTTCGTCTTCGCTTATTTGCTCAAGCGCGAATACTGGAAGGATGTGCACTGATACCGTTACATGCATTGCTGTTAATCGTGCGCGCCCAAGGGTGTCTCTAAAAAGGTAACAGTGCAGGACACGGCGAAAGCGGGGCCACCATGGCCCGCTTTCGCGGTTCTGCTGTTATGGGAGGCACTTCTTGGGCGCGTTCGTTTTTCCGCTCCTGATAATTTCAACAAGCGAGGAGGACCGCCATGGGCGTGACCAATCGGTTGGCCTGTTACTCCGACCCCGCCGACCACTATTCCCACCGAGTACGCATTGTGCTCGCCGAGAAAGGTGTCAGCGCCGAGATCATCAGTGTGGTGGCGGGTCGTCATCCGCCAAAACTGATCGAAGTGAACCCGTATGGCAGCCTGCCAACCCTGGTCGACCGCGACCTGGCGTTGTGGGAATCGACTGTCGTAATGGAATACCTGGATGAGCGTTACCCGCATCCGCCGTTGTTGCCGGTGTACCCGGTAGCTCGGGCCAACAGCCGTCTGCTGATGCACCGGATCCAGCGTGACTGGTGCAATTTGGTCGACTTGATCCTCGATTCGCGCACCAAAGAACCGGCGCGTGTACAGGCGCGCAAAGAATTGCGCGAGAGCCTGACAGGTGTGTCGGCATTATTTGCAGACAAACCTTTTTTCCTCAGTGACGAGCAAAGTCTGGTCGACTGCTGTCTATTACCGATACTCTGGCGCCTGCCTGTTTTGGGTATTGAGTTGCCGCGGCCTGCCAAGCCGCTGCTTGACTATATGGAGCGCCAGTTTGCGCGTGAGGCTTTCCAGGCAAGCTTGTCTGGTGTCGAACGCGACATGCGCTAAGGCTTTAGGAGCCCTTGATGAATTCAAGTCGACCTTATCTGGTGCGTGCGCTCTATGAGTGGATTGTGGACAACGATTGCACTCCGCACTTGCTGGTTAAATCGGACTACCCGAAGGTGCAAGTGCCGCAGGGTTTTGCCAGTGACGGACAGATTGTCCTGAACGTATCCCCGAGCGCCGTGCGTAACCTGCACATGGACAACGAAGCGGTCAGCTTTGACGGGCGTTTTGGAGGTGTGCCACACACGTTATACGTGCCGGCAGCTGCCATTCTGGGCATTTACGCCCGGGAAAACGGCCAGGGCATGATGTTTGATCTTGAAGAGGCGTTTGACGAGGATGACGAGATTGAGCCGGACGACGACTGCTCGCCGCCAGACCCCGAGCCGCCGCGCCCTAGCGGACGGCCAAGCCTCAAAGTGGTGAAGTAACAAAAAAGGCGACCTGCAGAGGTCGCCTTTTTTATGGGTCGCTGTCCCATCCTGTAGGAGCGAGCTCGCCTCGCGATCTTTCAGGATCAAAAGATCGCGAGGCAAGCTCGCTCCTACACACCCAATCAGTCGATGTACTCAAAGAGTTTGACGATCTTCTGCACGCCGGACACGCCTTGCACCAGGTTGGTAGCGCGAGCGGCTTCTTGCTGGGTGACCAGGCCGAGCATGTAAACAATGCCGTTCTCGGTCACGACTTTGATGCGCGAGCCCGGAATGGCGTTGTCAGTCAGCATTTGGGTTTTGATTTTGGTGGTCAACCAGGCATCGTTGTTGCGCGCCAGGATCGAGGAGGGCGCCATGACTTGCAGTTCGTTGTTGACCTTTTTGACCCGCTGCACAGCCGCAGCGGCTTGTTCAGCCTGGGCCTTGAGGTCGGCGCGTGGGGTCTGGCCGGCCAGCAGCACGATACCGTTGTAGCTGGTGACCACGATGTGCGAGCCGTTATCCAGGTCCGGGTTGGCCTTGGCGACGTTGACGGCCACTTTGGTTTCAATCAGCGAATCATCGATTTTGCTGCCGAACGTGCGGGTGCCACGGTCGTCTTCAATCGGTGTGTCACGGGTAGCGGTCAGTACTGAACTGCAACCCGCGGTCAGGCCGAGGCACAGCGTCAATGCCACGAGGCTAAGGCGCTTAAAAGTCATTCTTCACTCCCAAACAGTTGGCTGTCGATCAGATCGCACAGGCAGTGGATCGCCAGCAGGTGGACTTCTTGAATACGTGCAGTGACAGTGGATGGAACGCGGATTTCCACGTCCTCGGGCAGCAACAGCGAGGCCATGCCGCCGCCGTCACGGCCGGTCAGGGCGACTACGATCATTTCGCGATCATGCGCCGCTTGAATGGCCTGAATGATGTTGGCCGAGTTGCCGCTCGTGGAGATCGCCAGCAGTACGTCGCCGGGTTGGCCGAGGGCGCGGATCTGCTTGGAAAAAACCTCGTTGAAGGTGTAGTCGTTGGCGATCGAGGTGATCGTCGAGCTGTCAGTGGTCAATGCAATGGCAGGCAAGCTAGGGCGCTCGCGCTCAAAGCGGTTGAGCAGCTCGGACGAGAAGTGTTGGGCGTCACCGGCTGAGCCGCCGTTGCCGCACGAGAGCATTTTGCCTTCGTTGAGCAGGGCGTTGACCATCACTTGGCTGGCAAGCTCGATGTGCGGAGCAAGTACCGCCATCGCCTGCTGCTTGGTGTCGATACTGGCCTGAAAAAGCTGGCGAATCCGGGATTGCATGTCCATCTATGTGACCTTAATTAGGGCGGCTGGTCGGGCGTGATCCAGGTGTTCCTGAGTGACTTCCCGGCACAAAAATGTGCAGCCCGCAAAGCAAAGCAAAATCGTTTTAAAAAGGGTGCTGAAATCGGCCCTGCAGCGTTTTAGCTGTCAAAGGCGTTCCGTAGCCAGTTCAAGTGAGGTGTTGCGCTATCCATGGCTACCACGTCGAATCGGCACGGGTAGTTGGCCCAGCGTGATTCGCGTTGCAAGAAGTACTGGGCGGCCATAATCAGCTTCTGACGCTTGCGAGCATCAACGCTGGCGAGTGCGCCACCCCATTGCGCATGTTGTCGGTAACGAACTTCGACGAATACTACTGTATCGCCGTCAAGCATGACCAGATCCAGCTCGCCGCGCTTGCATAGCCAATTTTGCGCCAGCAAGCGTAAACCGTGTCGCTCAAGATGCCGCAGCGCAGTGCGCTCGGCATCTTTGCCTGTTTGCTGGCTTGAGCGATCGGGCATCAGTTAGGTGTGTCAGGCAGGCGATGAATCTGCCCGTTGGCGAACTCGGCCCATGGCAACTGACGCTGAATGTGTTGGCTGGAGTCCATGCTGAGGCTGCCGGACAAGCCGTCGACACGGTTTTCTGGCAGTGCCTTGAGCTGACCCAGGCGCGACGACAATTCGAAAGCGTCTACGCCCATGGCGTATAGGCGGCCCAGGCTACCACCGGCTTGTGGCCATTGCGCTGCTACTTGCTGGCGCAGTGGGTTGGCGGTGTCGAGCAGCCAAGGGGTTTCGCAAAAGCGGATGCCGTTCATGTCGTTGTACTGGTTCTGGTCGCCGCTGGCACTGAAGACGTGCGAGGTGGCGTAAACCGGGATATCACCGGCGTACTGGTAGTTCAGGGTCGGTTTGATCTGTTGGGCTTGCTGCGGTGTTGCGGCCAGGAAGATGAACTCCATGTCCTGACGGCGCGATGGCTGGCCAGAGCCGCCAGCGTTACGCAGTTGCACCAGGTCGGCAACCTGTTGTGCCAGGGCAACCGGCTTGTCGATGTGTTCGACACCCACAATGGTGCCGCCGTTGGCTTCCCATTCCTGACGGAAGGCTTTGAGTACGCGGTCGCCCCATTCGCCTTGCGGCACCATGGCGCCTGCGCGGGTCAGGCCGTCGGCATGGGCACGGCGAGCCACTTCACGGGCTTCGTCTTCAGCCGCCAGACCAAACTGGAACAGTTGTGCCGGGCCTTGGCCGCCTTCGCTGTAGTTCAGGGCCAGGGTGGTAATCGGCAGTTGCTGGTGCATGTTCAGTTGCTTGACCAGGGATTTCTCCAGCGGGCCGACCACCAGTTGCACGCCATCGGCCTGGGCCTTGCGATAGAAGTCATCCAGCGAGGTCAGGCGCGAGCTGTCATAGAACTGAACGCTCGGCGGGTTTTGACCTGCTTGCTGTGCTTGATAGTAGGCCGCCATGAAGCCGTCGCGCAGTGCTTTGCTGACAGAGGCCAGTTGGCCGTCTTGAGGCAGCAGCAGGGCGATCTTGGTCAGCGGTTGGCTGGCCAGTTCCTTGAGCTTGATCAGCGTGGCTGGCAACTGAATGGCTGCCGGGTGAGCCGGGTTTTGTGCGCGCCATTGATCGATGGCGTTTTGCTGGTCTTGCAGGCTGCTGGCGCTCTTGATGGCCAGCGCCAACGACATCCAGCCGCCCAGTACGCCAGGCTCGGGCGTGCGCAGTTGGTCAGCCGGCAAGGCGGCAACCAGTGCCCAGATGGCCTCGTTGTTGCTGTTGGCGGCCTCGCCGGTCAGGCTCTGGCTCATGGCAACACGCTCGCGCGCGGCGGCCAGGGTTTGACCGTCAGCCTCCAGTGCCAGGGCGCGAACCTTGTGGGTGCGCATTTGCAGGTCGGCCGGCATCTCGTTGAGGCGCGAGACGCTTGGGTGGTTCAGGGCGACCAGCGCGTCTTTGGGCTGATTGCGGCTCATCGCCAGTTCAGCGGCCAGGGTGCTGGCAAACACTTGTTGTGCAGGCTTGAGCTGATCCAGCGGCACTTGCGCCAGAATTTGCGCAGCGCGCTGGTTGTTGTGTTGGCGTATGGCAAGGTCGGTCGCGGACAGGCGCAGCAGCGCTGCTTTTTCCGGGTCCTTGCTCGCAGAGGCCTCTTGCAGCAGCTGTTCAAGGCTGGCATCGGGCGTACGTGGGAGTTCGCCAAGGCTGGACGAGGGCGAGCTGGCGCAGGCCGCCAGCAAGGCAGCGAGGCAGAGGGCAGTGAACAGCCGCAGGCAAGCGATCATGTAGTGTTCCTGATACTCGAACAAAAGAGTGGCGAAGTGTACCCAAGCGCTGGCCGGGACGCGATCTTACTGGTGATAAAGCTTCACTTTAGATGAGTTCTGGCCACTGCGATGAGTAGTGTTTTGCCGGTTGAGACTTTTGGCCGCTCCTTTAAGGGTGCGTCCAGCCAGGCTCTACGCGTTACAATGGCGCCTTTAACTCTCATGAGGTGCGCGTTTTGACTGCTCCAGGTGCTTTGAATTCCGTTGTTGGCTCACTTTATGTGGTGGCCACGCCCATCGGTAACCTGGACGACATCAGTGCGCGTGCGCTCAAAGTGTTGCGTGAGGTATCGCTGATCGCAGCCGAAGACACGCGCCACTCGCTGCGTCTGATGCAGCATTTTGGTATCGCGACGCCGCTGGGCGCCTGTCACGAGCATAACGAGCGGGATGAAGGTAACCGCTTCATCCAGCGCTTGCTCGCCGGTGAGGACGTGGCGTTGATCTCAGATGCGGGGACGCCGCTGATCTCTGATCCGGGCTACCACCTGGTGCGCCAGGCACGTGCGGCCGGGGTCAAAGTGGTGCCGGTGCCGGGTGCGTGCGCTTTGATTGCCGCTTTGTCGGCCGCGGGCTTGCCCTCTGACCGCTTTATCTTCGAAGGCTTCTTGCCGGCCAAGGCGGTGGGCCGTCGCTCGCGACTGGAGGCAGTAAAGGAAGAACCACGCACGCTGATTTTCTATGAGGCGCCGCACCGTATTCTGGAGTGCCTGCAAGACATGGAGTCGGTGTTTGGTGCCGATCGCCCGGCATTGTTGGCGCGGGAGCTGACCAAGACCTTTGAAACCCTCAAGGGCTTGCCTTTGTCCGAACTGCGCGCTTTTGTTGAGGCAGACAGCAATCAACAGCGTGGCGAATGCGTGGTGCTGGTTGCCGGTTGGACAGCTCCCGAGACAGATCAAGTTGTCAGCAATGAAGCCATGCGCATTCTTGATTTGTTGCTTAAAGAGATGCCGCTCAAGCGTGCTGCTGCATTGGCCGCTGAAATAACCGGTGAGCGCAAAAACGTGTTGTACCAAGTTGCGCTTGATAAGCAGAAAGCAGAATAACGAATGGTGGCATTTGGCCTTGATTTAACAATCGGGCTTTAAATAGAGCCGCTGAAGTTTGATTGCCGGGCGCGATTACACGCTTTAAAGCTTGTTCTATACGCTGCGTACAGTTAACCTTTGCGCCGGAGAGTCGATTGGACAGTCGCTGCCCTCTATGAAAATTAGAGGGGGGAGGAAAGTCCGGGCTCCATAGGGCGAAGTGCCAGGTAATGCCTGGGAGGCGTGAGCCTACGGAAAGTGCCACAGAAAATAACCGCCTAAGCGCTTCGGCGCCGGTAAGGGTGAAAAGGTGCGGTAAGAGCGCACCGCACGTCTGGCAACAGTTCGTGGCTAGGTAAACCCCACTTGGAGCAAGACCAAATAGGGTCCCAAGGCGTGGCCCGCGCTGGGACCGGGTAGGTTGCTAAAGATGTCCAGTGATGGCCATCGTAGACGAATGACTGTTCAAGACAGAACCCGGCTTACAGATCGACTCTCCACCTTTTTCCCCCTGCTTGTTTCGCAAGCAGATATGCATGTAGAAATGCTCGCTTCACTCCCTCGCTTTAGTTGCATGAAGAACCGCTCATCTTAATGTCAAAAAAACCTCACTCTTAAGAAACCACTTTAAGTTTGAAGTCTTGCGCATTGAATTAGCTGCGGATCGCCCCTCCAAAAAAGCTTTCGCTTATTGCTGTACGTCTATTTACCCACCTAAATCTCCGTAATGTAAGGATTTTCCTTCGGGCCGCGCCTTGACGGTGTGGTAGGGGCATTCCTATAGTGTGCGCAAGTGGCGAAAAGTGGCATAAAGTGGGTTTTCCAGACGTAAAACGCTAATATTTGGAGTGCCGCCTCGTGTTTCGCGGAGCTAACGCAATCAGTCTCGATGCCAAGGGCCGTCTCGCAATGCCGAGCCGGTACCGTGACGAGCTGAATTCGAGAAGCTCCGGGCAACTGATCGTGACCATTGATGCGGTGGATCCCTGCTTATGTGTGTACCCGCTCGATGAGTGGGAATTGATTGAAACCAAGCTGCGGGCGTTGCCGTCGTTACGTGAAGAAAACCGACGTTTACAACGCTTGTTGATTGGTAATGCCGTCGATCTTGAGCTCGACGGCAGTGGTCGTTTTCTGGTGCCGCCGCGTTTGCGTGAGTATGCCAAGTTGGACAAGCGCGCGATGTTGGTGGGCCAGTTGAACAAGTTTCAACTGTGGGACGAGGATGCCTGGGAAGCCGTTTCTGCCGCTGACCTTGCAGCCATTCAACAACCGGGCGCGATGCCTGATGAACTGCGTGATTTAATTCTGTGACTATTGATAGCGACTTCAACCACATCACCGTACTGCTCGATGAAGCCGTAGAGGCTCTCGCCGTACGTCCTGATGGATGCTATCTGGATGGCACCTTTGGTCGCGGCGGACATAGCCGCCTGATACTCCAGCATCTTGGCCCCCAGGGGCGTCTCCTCGGGTTTGATAAAGATCCACAAGCGATTGCGACCGGGCAAGCGCTAGCGGCCGAAGACGGCCGCTTTGTCATTGTGCAGCGCAGCTTTGCTGAAATGGGATCCGAAGTGGCCGAGCGCGGCCTGGCGGGCAAGGTCAGCGGCGTTCTGCTCGACCTGGGCGTGTCTTCGCCACAGCTTGACGACCCGGAGCGTGGCTTCAGCTTCATGAATGACGGCCCTCTGGACATGCGCATGAACCCGAATGCGGGCATCAGCGCGGCGGAGTTCGTCAACACCGCCTCCCACGAAGATATCACCCGTGTGTTCAAGGAATACGGCGAAGAGCGCTACGCCGGTCGCATGGCCCGTGCCGTGGTTGAGCGCCGTGAAATCACGCCGTTCGAGCGCACTGGCGATCTGGCTGAAGTACTCAAAGTTGCCAATCCGGCCTGGGAAAAGGGCAAGCACCCTGCGACCCGTACGTTCCAGGGCCTGCGCATTCACGTTAACAACGAACTCGGAGACCTGAAAGCCGGTCTTGAAGCGGCGCTGGAGTCGCTGGAAGTCGGCGGCCGTCTGGTTGTTATCAGCTTCCACTCCCTCGAGGACCGCATCGTCAAGCTGTTCATGCGTGATTTGGTCAAAGGTGAACCGGACAACCTGCCGCGTGGCTTGCCTGTCCAGCACAAAGCCTTTGAACCCAAGATCAAAATTCATGGCAAGGCGCAGTTCGCTTCTGAAGCTGAACTCAAAGCCAATCCGCGCTCGCGCAGCGCTGTCATGCGCGTTGCGGAGAAGCTTCGTTGAACAAGCTTTACGCCAAACCCCTCCCCGGCGGAAGCTTCTTCATGCTGCTGCTGTTTGTTGCCGTGCTGGTTTCAGCCGTGGGCGTTTCCTATAGCGCGCACTGGAACCGCCAATTGCTCAACACCCTGTACGGGGAGCTGAGCGTGCGTGACAAGGCCCAGGCAGAGTGGGGCCGCTTGATCCTTGAGCAGAGCACCTGGACTGCCCATAGCCGTATCGAAACCCTGGCCAGCGAACAACTGAAGATGCACATCCCCGGTGCAGCAGAAGTTCGGATGGTGACGCCATGATCAAACTCGAAGGCGCGCTCTATCCATGGCGTTTTCGCGTGGTGCTGGGTTTACTGGCGCTGCTGGTAGGCGCGATCGCCTGCCAGATTATCTACCTGCAAGTGATCGACCACGATTTCTTGAAAGGTCAGGGTGATGCCCGCAGCTTGCGGCACATCACTATCCCGGCACACCGCGGCTTGATTACCGACCGTAATGGCGAGCCTTTGGCGGTCAGTACGCCGGTGACCACGCTGTGGGCCAACCCAAAAGAAATGCAGGCGGGTAAAGATCACTGGCCGGCATTGGCGCGCGCGCTTGGGCAAGATCCTAAGGTGCTGACTGCGCGCCTTGAGCAGCAAGCCAACAAAGAATTCATTTACCTCGTTCGTGGTCTGACGCCCGAGCAGGGTCAAGTCGTGCTCGACCTCAAGGTTCCGGGCGTTTACGGCATTGAAGAGTTCCGCCGCTTCTACCCGGCCGGTGAAGTCACCGCGCACATGGTGGGCTTTACCGATATCGACGACAAAGGCCGTGAGGGTGTCGAGCTGGCCTATGACGAATGGCTGGCCGGTGTGCCGGGCAAGCGACAGGTCATCAAGGACCGACGCGGTCGTCTGATCAAAGACATTCAAGTCACTAAAAACGCCAAGGCAGGGAAGACCTTGGCGTTGTCGATTGACCTGCGTCTGCAATACCTGGCCAACCGTGAACTGCGCAATGCGCTGGTCGAAAACGGTGCCAAGGCGGGCAGCCTGGTGATCATGGACGTGAAGACCGGCGAAATACTCGCCATGGTCAACCAACCGACTTACAACCCGAACAACCGTCGCAACCTGCAACCGGCGATGATGCGTAACCGCGCCATGATCGACGTGTTCGAGCCGGGTTCAACGGTTAAGCCGATTTCGATGAGTGCGGCGCTGGAAACCGGTCGCTGGAAACCAACCGACAAGGTTGAGGTGTACCCGGGTACCTTGCAGTTGGGCAAATACACCATTCGTGACGTGTCGCGTACTGAAGGCCCGGTGCTGGACCTGACCGGCATCCTGATCAACTCCAGTAACGTGGGCATGAGTAAGGTCGCCTTCGATATCGGTGGCGAAGCGATTTTCCGTCAGATGGCGAAAATGGGTCTGGGCCAGGACACCGGCCTGGGCTTCCCCGGCGAGCGTGTGGGTAACCTGCCTAACTACCGTGAGTGGCGCAAAGCCGAAACCGCGACCCTGTCTTACGGCTACGGTGTTTCCGTGACCGCGATCCAGTTGGTTCACGCGTTCTCGGCATTGGCCAACAACGGCAAGCTGGCACCGCTGACCTTGCTCAAAGCCGACAAGGACAAGCCCGTACAAGCCACGCAAGTCATGCCGGAGCAGGTCGCCAAGACCTTGCAGGGCATGCTCCAGGAAGTGATCGAAAACCCGCGTGGTGTCTGGCGTGCCAAGGTGCCGGCGTATCACGTCGGCGGCAAGTCGGGTACGGCGCGTAAAACCTCGTCCGGCGGCGTTAAAGGCTACGCGGTCAACTCTTACCGTTCCCTGTTTGCCGGTTTTGGCCCGATGAGCGATCCGCGCTACGCGATCGTGGTCGTGATCGATGAGCCGAGCAAGGCGGGCTACTTCGGTGGTCTGGTATCGGCGCCGGTCTTCAGCAAAGTGATGTCCGGAACGTTGCGCCTGATGAACGTGACCCCGGACAACCTGCCGACGGCAGCAGAGCAACAAGCTGCGACCGCTGCAGCAGCCAAAGGAGGGCGCGGCTAATGTCCCTGAACCTGATCAAGATTTTCCCAAACGCGGGTCACGACGTGATGATCCGTGAGTTGACCCTCGACAGCCGCAGTGTGCGTGCCGGTGATTTGTTCCTCGCGGTGCCGGGCGCCAAGCTCGATGGTCGTGAACACATCGCCGATGCCTTGCAGCGTGGCGCAGCCGCCGTGGCCTATGAAGTCGAAGGCGCTTCGGTGTTGCCGATTACCGATGTACCGCTGATCCCTGTCAAAGGTTTAATCGCCCAGCTGTCAGACCTGGCCGGGCGCTTTTATGGTGAGCCAAGCCGCGTCTTGAACCTGGTGGGCGTTACCGGCACCAATGGCAAAACCAGCGTGACGCAACTGGTCGCGCAAGCGCTTGATCACCTGGGCCAACACTGCGGCATCATTGGTACGCTGGGTACCGGTTTTTACGGTGCGCTGCAAAGCGGGCGCAACACCACGCCTGACCCGATTGCGGTGCAAGCCATGTTGGCCGACCTGAAAAAGGCCGGGGCCAAAGCCGTTGCCATGGAAGTATCGTCCCACGGGCTGGATCAAGGTCGGGTCAGTGCGTTGGCGTTCGACGTGGCCGTGATGACCAACTTGTCCCGCGATCATCTGGACTATCACGGCACCATGGAGGCTTATGCAGCCGCCAAGGCCAAGCTGTTTGCCTGGTCTGATCTGTGCTGCCGGGTGGTGAACCTGGATGATGAATTCGGCCGTCAACTGGCGAGCGAAAAACACCCCTCGAAACTGATCAGTTACAGCCTCGAAGACAGCAGCGCTTACCTGTATTGCCGTGACGCGGTGTTCGATGACGATGGTGTGCGCGCCACGTTGGTTACCCCGCAAGGCGAGCACCTGTTGCGCAGCACCTTGCTCGGTCGCTTCAACCTGAGCAACGTTCTGGCGGCGGTTGGCGCGCTGCTCGGTCTCGACTATGCACTTGATGAAATTCTCAAGGTCTTGCCCAAGCTGGAAGGCCCGGTGGGTCGCATGCAGCGCTTGGGCGGCGGTAGCAAGCCGCTGGTTGTGGTCGATTATGCTCACACCCCGGACGCCCTGGAAAAAGTACTGGCGGCCCTGCGTCCTCACGCCAAAGGTCAATTGCACTGCCTGTTCGGTTGCGGTGGTGACCGTGATCGCGGCAAACGCCCGATCATGGCCGAAGTGGTCGAGCGTTTGGCTGACACAGCGCTGGTAACAGACGACAACCCGCGCAGCGAAGACCCGGCGCAGATCTTCAGCGATATCCGTGCAGGCTTTGCCAACGCAGACAAGGTGACCTTTGTCGCCGGTCGCGGTGCTGCCATTGCCCAGATCATCGCCAATGCCCGCGCCGAAGACGTCATTGTGCTGGCCGGCAAAGGTCACGAGGACTATCAGGAAATCAACGGCGAACGCCACGATTTCTCAGACCTGGTCGAAGCTGAAAAAGCCCTGGACGCCTGGGAGGCTGCACATGCTTAAGCCGTTGCTGTTGAGCGAAGTGGCAGCCACCCTGAACGGTCGTTTGGTTGGTGAAGACGCGCGTTTCAGCGGCGTCAGCATCGACAGCCGCGCCATTGGCCAGGGCCAGTTGTTTATTGCCCTGACTGGCCCGCGTTTTGATGGTCATGACTACTTGAATGACGTCGCTGAAAAAGGCGCCGTCGCCGCCCTTGTTGAGCGCGAAGTGCCAGAGTCGGCCTTGCCTCAACTGGTGGTCAAGGATACCCGTGTCGCGCTGAGCCAATTGGGTGCGCTGAACCGTGCCGGCTACGACAAGCCTGTTGCGGCCATTACCGGCTCCAGCGGCAAAACCACGGTCAAGGAAATGCTGGCCTGCATCCTGCGTACGCGCGGCCCGGTGCTGGCGACAAAGGGCAACTTGAATAACGACTTGGGTGTGCCGCTGACCCTGCTCGAACTCACTCAAGAACACACCTCGGCGGTCATCGAACTGGGTGCTTCGCGCATCGGCGAAATCGCCTACACCGTGGCCATGACCAAGCCCCACGTTGCGGTGCTGAACAACGCCGGTACTGCCCACGTGGGTGAGTTCGGCGGCCCTGACAAAATCGTCGAGGCCAAAGGTGAAATTATTGAAGGCCTGGCGGCAGACGGCATTGCCGTGCTCAACCTCGATGATAAGGCTTTTGCCATTTGGCACGCCCGCGCAGCCGGTCGCCAGGTGCTCAGCTTCTCGCTGAAAAACCCTGAAGCAGATTTTTACGCCAGTGACTTGAGCCTGGATGCGCGGGGTTGCCCACGTTTTACCTTGCACAGCCCGCAAGGTATCGAGCCGGTTCAAATCAACCTGTTGGGCACGCATAACGTGGCCAACGCCTTGGCCGCCGCGGCTGCCGCCCATGCGCTGGGTGTGTCGTTGTTCGGCATCAAAACCGGCCTTGAGGCCGTGCAGCCGGTCAAAGGGCGTGCGGTCGCGCAAGTGACTAGCACAGGCCTGCGAATTATTGATGACACTTACAACGCAAACCCCACCTCAATGTGCGCTGCCGTTGATATACTCGCCGCCTTTTCCGGTCGTACCGTCCTGGTACTCGGAGACATAGGCGAGCTGGGTGAGTGGGCGGAGCAAGGACATCGTGAAGTAGGCGCTTATGCCGCCGACAAGGTTTCAGCGCTCTATGCGGTGGGACCGCTGATGGCTCATGCCGTCGCTGCATTTGGACACCAGGCTCGTCACTTTGCCAATCAGGCTGACCTGATCACGGCACTTCGCACTGAGCACGAAAAAAACACCACTATTTTGATCAAGGGCTCGCGCAGCGCAGCGATGGAGAACGTCGTTGCGGCACTGTGCGGTTCCTGCGGGGAGAAACATTAATGCTGCTGCTTCTAGCGGAGTATCTACAACAGTTCTACAAGGGCTTCGCAGTCTTCCAGTACCTGTCCCTGCGCGGGATTCTGGGCGTACTGACCGCGCTGTCGTTGTCGTTGTGCCTGGGCCCGTGGATGATCCGCACGTTGCAAAACCGTCAGATCGGCCAATCGGTACGTAACGATGGTCCGCAATCACACCTGTCCAAATCTGGCACCCCGACCATGGGCGGTGCGTTGATCTTGTCGGCCATTACCATCAGCACCTTGCTGTGGGCAGACCTGAGCAACCGTTATGTGTGGGTCGTGTTGCTGGTGACCCTGCTGTTTGGCGCCATTGGCTGGGTTGACGACTACCGCAAGGTCATCGAAAAGAACTCGCGCGGGCTGCCAAGCCGCTGGAAGTACTTCTGGCAATCTGTGTTCGGCCTGGCTGCGGCGATCTTCCTGTACGTGACCGCGCCAAGCGCCGTCGAAACCACCTTGATCCTGCCGATTCTTAAAGATGCCAGCATTCCACTGGGCATCGGCTTTGTCGTGCTGACCTATTTTGTGATCGTCGGTTCGAGCAACGCGGTCAACCTCACTGACGGCCTCGACGGCCTGGCGATCATGCCCACCGTAATGGTCGGCGGCGCGCTGGGTATCTTCTGCTACCTGTCGGGCAACCTGAAATTCGCTGACTACCTGCTGATCCCGTATGTCCCGGGCGCCGGTGAGCTGATTGTATTCTGCGGTGCCCTGATTGGCGCCGGGCTTGGTTTCCTGTGGTTCAACACCTACCCGGCACAAGTGTTCATGGGCGACGTCGGCGCACTGGCACTGGGTGCTGCGCTGGGCACCATCGCGGTCATCGTGCGTCAAGAAATCGTGCTGTTCATCATGGGCGGTGTGTTCGTGATGGAAACCCTGTCGGTGGTCATCCAGGTCGCGTCGTTCAAGCTGACCGGCAAGCGGGTGTTCCGCATGGCGCCGATCCACCACCACTTTGAACTCAAGGGCTGGCCTGAGCCACGCGTGATCGTCCGTTTCTGGATTATCACCGTGATCCTCGTGTTGATCGGCCTTGCCACGCTGAAGCTGAGGTAGAACCTGTGTCTCTGATCGCTTCTGACCACTTCCGCATCGTTGTCGGCCTCGGCAAGAGCGGCATGTCCCTGGTGCGCTTTCTGGCGAGCCGGGGTGTGTCGTTTGCCGTGGCGGACACGCGGGAAAATCCACCGGAGCTGGCCACGCTGCGCCGTGACTATCCGCAGGTGGACGTGCGTTGTGGCGAGCTGGACGTCGAGTTCCTGTGCCGCGCCGATGAGCTCTACGTGAGCCCCGGCCTGGCCCTGGCGACGCCTGCGCTGCAAGCGGCCGCTGCCCATGGGGTGAAACTGTCGGGCGACATCGACCTGTTCGCGCGTAACGCGAAAGCCCCCATCGTTGCAATCAGTGGTTCCAACGCGAAAAGCACCGTGACCACGCTGGTGGGCGAAATGGCCGCGGCGGCCGGCAAGCGTGTGGCCGTGGGCGGCAACCTTGGCACCCCGGCGCTGGACCTGCTCAGCGATGACATCGAGCTGTACGTGATGGAACTCTCGAGCTTCCAGCTCGAAACCACCAACGACCTCGGTGCTGAAGTCGCCACCGTGCTCAACATCAGCGAAGACCACATGGACCGCTACAGCGGCCTGCCGGCGTATCACTTGGCCAAGCACCGGATTTTCCGTGGCGCTCGCCAGGTGGTGTTCAACCGTCAGGACGCACTCACCCGTCCGCTGATGGGCGAAGGCCTGCCGTGCTGGTCGTTCGGCTTGAGCGTCCCCGATTTCAAGGCGTTCGGTCTGCGCGAAGAGCAGGGCGAAAAATACCTGGCCTTCGAATTTCAGAACCTGATGCCCGTGCGTGAATTGAAAATCCGTGGCGCGCACAACCAAGCCAACGCCTTGGCTGCGCTGGCGCTGGGGCATGCCGTAGGCTTGCCTTTCGACGCCATGCTGTCGAGCCTGCGCACCTTTGCCGGTCTCGAGCACCGCTGCCAATGGGTCCGCGAACTGGACGGCGTGAGCTATTACAACGACTCCAAAGCCACCAACGTCGGTGCTGCCCTGGCCGCCATTGAAGGCTTGGGTACGGACATGGACGGCAAGCTGATCCTGATCGCCGGCGGTGATGGCAAGGGCGCTGATTTCAGCGGCCTGCGCGATTCCGTCGCCAAGCACTGCCGCGCCGTGGTGTTGATGGGTCGCGATAGCGGCTTGATCGCCGATGCGCTGGGTGATGCGGTTCCGCAAATTCGTGCCACATCGCTGAACGACGCCATCGCGCAAAGCCGAGCACAGGCTCGCCCATGTGACGCGGTTCTGTTGTCGCCCGCGTGCGCCAGCTTTGACATGTTCAAAAATTACGAAGAACGCGGCCACCTCTTTGCGCGCGCAGTGGAGGCATTGGCATGATCTTCGGCTTCCTGAAACCTTACCCTTCGCCCTTGATCACGGGCCGTGGCATTGACCTCGACTTCCCGCTGCTGGCCGGTTGCCTGGCGCTGCTGGGCCTGGGGCTGGTGATGATCACCTCGGCATCGTCCGAAGTGGCGGCATTGCAGTCGGGTAACACGCTGTACCACATGATCCGGCACCTGTTTTACATCGTGCTCGGTCTGGGTGCGTGCGTGATGACCATGATGGTGCCGATTGCGACCTGGCAGCGTATGGGCTTCATGCTGCTGATCGGTGCGTTCGGCTTGCTGGTCATGGTGTTGCTGCCGGGCATTGGCCGTGAGGTCAATGGTTCGATGCGCTGGATCGGTTTCAGCTTCTTTAACGTGCAGCCTTCGGAAATCGCCAAGGTGTTCGTGGTGATTTACCTCGCCGGCTACCTGGTGCGTCAGCAGAAGGAAGTGCGCGACAGCTGGATGGGCTTCTTCAAGCCCTTCATCGTGTTGCTGCCCATGGCCGGTCTGTTGCTGATGGAGCCTGACTTCGGCGCCACCGTCGTAATGATGGGCGCAGCGGCGGCCATGTTGTTCCTCGGCGGTGTGGGCCTGTTCCGCTTCGCGCTGATGGTGGCGTTGGCGGTGGGCGCGGTGTTCGTGCTGGTTCAAGCACAGCCGTACCGGATGGCGCGTCTGATTACCTTTACCGACCCATGGTCCGACCAGTTTGGTTCGGGTTACCAACTCACCCAGGCACTGATCGCGTTCGGTCGCGGCGAGTGGTTCGGGGTGGGCTTGGGCAACAGCGTACAAAAGCAGTTCTACCTGCCCGAAGCGCATACCGACTTCGTGTTCTCGGTATTGGCTGAAGAACTCGGCGTGGTCGGTTCGTTGCTGACCGTGGCGCTGTTCGTGTTCGTCTGTGTGCGCGGCATGTACATCGGCATGTGGGCAGAGCGCGCCAAACAATACTTCTCGGCTTACATGGCGTACGGCTTGTCGTTCCTGTGGATCGGCCAGTTCCTGATCAACATCGGGGTGAACGTCGGTTTGCTGCCTACCAAAGGCCTGACCTTGCCATTCCTCAGTTATGGCGGCAGTTCGTTGGTGATTTGCTGTGTGTGTATGGGTTTGTTGCTGCGCATCGAGTGGGAGAGTCGAACCCACCTGGGCAGCGAAGAGACCGACTTCAAAGAAAGCGACTTCGCAGAGGAGCCGAACCATGGGCGCTAATGTGCTGATCATGGCGGGCGGCACCGGCGGGCATGTGTTCCCGGCGCTGGCTTGCGCGCGTGAGTTTGAAGCGCGTGGCTACACCGTGCACTGGCTCGGAACACCGCGAGGCATCGAAAACGAATTGGTTGAACCGGCAGGCTTTACCCTGCACCGGATCAACGTCACGGGCCTGCGTGGCAAAGGCAAACTGTCGCTGCTCAAAGCACCGTTTGTGTTGCTCAAGGCCTTGTTTCAGGCACGCGCAATCATCCGCCAACTCAAGCCCGTGTGTGTACTCGGCTTTGGCGGCTATGTGACCGGGCCTGGCGGCCTGGCGGCCAAAACCTGCGGCGTGCCGGTGATCATTCACGAGCAGAACGCCGTGGCCGGTACCGCCAACCGTTTGTTGGTGCCGATGACGAGCCGTGTGTGTGAAGCCTTCCCGCAGACGTTTGCCGCCTCGGACAAGCTGCGCACTACCGGCAACCCGGTGCGCCCCGAGCTGTTCACCCTGGCGACCCGCGCTGCACTCGAAGGGCGCAAGGCGCGCTTGCTGGTGCTGGGCGGTAGCCTGGGCGCCGAGCCCCTGAACAAATTACTGCCTGAAGCTTTGGCCAACGTAGCGGCTGAGCTGCGCCCTGAAGTGTTTCATCAGGCGGGCAAACAACACGATGAAATCACCGCCCAGCGTTACACCGCGGCCGGTGTCGAGGCAGATGTTCAGCCCTTCATCAAAGACATGGCCCACGCCTATGGCTGGGCCGACCTGGTGGTTTGTCGCGCAGGCGCGCTGACCGTCAGTGAACTGGCTGCGGCCGGTCTGCCTTCGCTGCTGGTGCCGTTGCCCCACGCGATTGACGACCATCAGAGCCGTAATGCTGACTTTTTGGCACGGGAGGGCGCGGCCTTCCTGATGCCGCAAGCGACAACTGGCGCGGCCGAACTGGCGGCTCGCCTGACAGAGGTATTGATGCAACCGGAACGACTCAACAGCATGGCGGCCAACGCGCGTCGCCTGGCCAAACCTGATGCCACCCGTAACGTTGTCGACATCTGCCTGGAGGTGGCCAATGGTTGAGAATCAAAAAGCCATGCCGCAACCGGAAATGCGCCGTATCCGTCGTATCCACTTCGTCGGTATCGGCGGCGTGGGCATGTGCGGGATCGCTGAGGTATTGCTGAACCTGGGCTATCAGGTGTCGGGCTCTGACCTCAATGCATCGGCTGTCACCGAACGCCTTGAGTCGTTTGGCGCGCACATTTTTATCGGCCACCGCGCCGAGAACGCTGCCAACGCCGATGTGCTGGTGGTGTCCAGCGCTGTAAACACCTCCAACCCGGAAGTCGCCAGTGCGCTTGAGCGCCGCATTCCGGTGGTGCCGCGGGCCGAAATGCTGGCTGAGCTGATGCGCTATCGCCACGGCATCGCCGTTGCCGGCACGCACGGCAAAACCACCACCACCAGCCTGTTGGCCTCGGTGTTCGCGGCCGGTGGCCTGGACCCGACGTTCGTCATCGGTGGCCGTCTGAATGCAGCAGGCACCAATGCCCAGCTGGGCACCAGCCGTTACCTGATCGCTGAAGCTGACGAGAGCGATGCCAGCTTCCTGCACCTGCAGCCGCTGGTTGCGGTCGTCACCAACATCGACGCCGACCACATGGCGACCTACGAAGGTGACTTCAACAAACTGAAGAAAACCTTCGTCGAGTTCCTCCACAACCTGCCGTTCTACGGCTTGGCTGTGCTGTGCCTGGACGATCCGGTGGTGCGTGAAATCCTGCCGCTGGTCAAACGCCCGACCGTGACCTACGGCTTCAGCGAAGCCGCTGACGTGCGCGCAATCAATGTGCGCCAGCAGGGCATGCAAACCTTCTTCACCGTGCTGCGCCCAGACCGCGAGCCGCTGGATGTGTCGGTCAACATGCCGGGCAACCACAACGTACTGAACGCCTTGGCCACCATCTGCATCGCCTCCGATGAAGGCATCAGCGATGAAGCCATCGTTCAGGGCCTGTCGGGCTTCCAGGGCGTGGGTCGCCGCTTCCAGGTCTACGGCGAACTGCCGGTCGACGGCGGTAGCGTGATGCTGGTGGACGACTACGGTCACCACCCGACCGAAGTTGCTGCAGTGATTAAAGCCGTGCGCGGTGGTTGGCCTGAGCGCCGCTTGGTCATGGTCTATCAGCCGCACCGCTTTAGCCGTACCCGCGACCTGTACGACGATTTCGTGCAAGTGCTGGCCGACGCCAACGTGTTGCTGTTGATGGAAGTCTACCCGGCGGGCGAAGAGCCGATTCCGGGCGCGGACAGCCGCCAGCTGTGCCACAGCATCCGTCAGCGCGGCCAGTTGGACCCGATCTACATCGAGCGCGGCGTTGAGCTGGCGCCGATCGTCAAGCCGCTGCTGCGTGCAGGCGACATTCTGTTGTGCCAAGGGGCGGGCGATATCGGCCGTCTGGCACCGCAACTGATTAAAAGTCCGTTGTTCGCCGGTGCTGTGATCGCCGCCAACGAGGGGAAACTGAAATGACTGCTGCCTACGCCACGCTGTTTTCGACCATCGCCCCCGCCGATTTCGGCCGGGTAGCGGTGCTCTTTGGCGGCAAAAGTGCTGAACGTGAAGTGTCCCTGAAATCGGGTAATGCCGTTCTCAAGGCACTGCTGGATGCGGGTGTGAATGCCTTCGGTATTGATGTGGGCGATGACTTCATCAGCCGTATCACCGCTGAAAAAATCGACCGCGCCTTTATCATCCTCCACGGCCGTGGCGGTGAAGACGGCAGCATGCAAGGCCTGCTGGAATGCCTGGGCATCCCTTACACCGGCAGCGGCATTCTGGCGTCGGCGTTGGCCATGGACAAGCTGCGCACCAAGCAGGTGTGGCACAGCCTGGGGATTCCAACCCCGCGTCACGCCGTGTTGAGCAGCGAAGCCGATTGTATTTCTGCGGCGAAGGAACTGAGCTTCCCTTTGATCGTCAAACCGGCCCATGAAGGTTCAAGTATCGGTATGGCCAAAGTGAACAGTGCAGACGAATTGATCGTCGCCTGGACCGAGGCCAGTAAGTACGACTCGCAAGTGCTGGTTGAGCAATGGATCCACGGTCCGGAGTTCACCATCGCCACCCTGCGTGACCAAGTGTTGCCACCTATCGCACTGGGCACGCCGCATACGTTCTACGACTACGACGCCAAATACGTGTCTGAGGATACTCAGTACCGGATTCCGTGCGGCCTTGATAGCGACAAAGAGCAAGAGCTGATGGAACTCACGGCCAAAGCCTGTGAGGCGATCGGGATTGCCGGTTGGGGCCGTCTGGACGTGATGCAAGACGTCGATGGCCAGTTCTGGTTGCTTGAGGTCAACACCGCGCCGGGCATGACGGACCATAGCCTGGTGCCGATGGCAGCCAAGTCGGCGGGTCTGGATTTCCAACAACTGGTGCTGTCGATTCTGGCCGCCAGTGTTGAGCCACGAGGTTAAGACCATGCCAGGCGCATCGCTTCGTCATCAGCAACCTGTCCCCGGCCGCAAGCCGGTGCCACGGGGTGCCAGCCGGATGGTGGCTAAAGAGCCGATGTCGGTGCGTGTGCCAAAAGCCAATTTTGGCTTTTTGAAAGTGCTGTTTTGGCCTGTATTGCTGGTGGCCCTGGGGTTCGGTACGTACGAAGGCGCACAACGCCTGATGCCGTACGCGGACCGCCCGATCACCAACATCAATGTGCAGGGTGACTTGACCTACATCAGTCAGCAGGCCGTGCAACAGCGTATTGCTCCATATGTGGCCGCGAGTTTCTTTACGGTCGATCTGGAAGGCATGCGCACTGAGCTGGAACAAATGCCATGGATTGCTCACGCCGAAGTCCGTCGGGTGTGGCCGGACCAAGTGGTAATTCGCCTTGAAGAGCAACTGCCGGTTGCGCGCTGGGGCGATGAAGCATTGCTGAACAACCAGGGCCAGGCATTCACCCCGCGTGAGCTGGCCAACTACGAACATTTGCCGCAGCTGTTTGGCCCACAACGGGCCCAGCAGCAAGTGATGCAGCAGTATCAGGTGTTGAGCCAGATGCTGCGTCCGATGGGCTTTTCTATTGCCCGGCTGGAATTGCGTGAGCGCGGTAGCTGGTTCCTGACCACCGGAGCCGGCAGTGCAGGGCCTGGGATCGAGCTGCTGTTGGGGCGCGATCACTTGGTAGAAAAAATGCGTCGCTTCATAGCCATCTATGAAAAAACGCTGAAAGAACAGATTACAAACATTGCGCGCATTGATTTGCGTTATGCCAACGGATTGGCCGTCGGCTGGCGGGAACCTGTGGCACCCACGATAGCCCAACCCGCTGTCGCGAAGAATTAAGAAGAGGCAGGACCCATGGCAAATGTGCAAAGCGGCAAAATGATCGTTGGTCTCGATATCGGTACCTCCAAGGTGGTGGCGCTGGTAGGCGAGGTTGGTGAAGACGGCACGATCGAAATCGTCGGTATTGGCACGCATCCGTCCCGGGGCCTGAAGAAGGGCGTGGTGGTCAACATCGAGTCCACCGTGCAGTCGATCCAGCGCGCGATTGAAGAAGCGCAGCTGATGGCCGGTTGCCGGATCCACTCGGCGTTCGTCGGCGTTGCGGGTAACCATATCCGCAGCCTGAACTCCCACGGCATCGTTGCCATCCGTGATCGTGAAGTGAGCACGGCTGACCTTGAGCGCGTGCTTGACGCTGCCCAGGCAGTGGCCATTCCGGCAGACCAGCGTGTGTTGCACACCCTGGCGCAGGACTACGTGATCGACAACCAGGAGGGCGTTCGTGAGCCGCTGGGCATGTCGGGCGTACGTCTGGAAGCCAAAGTGCACGTGGTGACTTGCGCGGTAAATGCTGCGCAGAACATTGAGAAATGCGTGCGTCGCTGTGGCCTTGAGGTGGATGACATCATCCTCGAACAACTGGCGTCGGCTTACTCGGTATTGACCGATGACGAGAAAGAACTGGGCGTATGCCTGGTCGACATCGGCGGTGGCACCACGGATATCGCGATCTTCACTGAAGGCGCTATTCGTCACACCGCGGTGATCCCGATTGCGGGTGATCAGGTCACCAACGACATCGCGATGGCGTTGCGTACCCCGACCCAATACGCCGAAGAAATCAAAATCCGTTACGCCTGCGCACTGGCCAAACTGGCCAGCGCGGGTGAAACCATCAAAGTACCGAGCGTGGGCGACCGTCCTCCGCGCGAATTGTCCCGCCAGGCCCTGGCCGAAGTGGTTGAGCCGCGTTACGACGAATTGTTCACGTTGATCCAGGCAGAGCTGCGTCGCAGCGGCTACGAAGACCTGATCCCGGCCGGCATCGTGCTGACCGGTGGCACTTCGAAAATGGAAGGCGCTGTTGAGCTGGCTGAGGAAATCTTCCACATGCCGGTTCGTCTGGGCGTACCGCACAGCTTCAAAGGCTTGTCCGACGTTGTGCGCAATCCGATTTACTCCACCGCTGTGGGCTTGTTGCTGTACGGGCTGCAAAAGCAGTCGGACGGTATTTCCATATCGGGTATCAGCAACCGCGACAGCTACAGCAGTGAAGAACAAAAAGCCCCTGTGTTCGAGCGCCTCAAGCGCTGGGTTCAGGGCAACTTTTAAAGCTTGAGCAGTAAAAGATTCAAAAGCAGTAGAAGTAGGCGAAATAACTAGAGAATGTAAGGAGAGGGACCATGTTCGAACTCGTAGACAACATCCCGCAGAGCCCGGTAATCAAAGTTATCGGTGTTGGTGGTGGCGGTGGCAATGCTGTTAACCACATGGTTAAGAGCAACATCGAAGGCGTGGAATTCATCTGCGCCAACACTGACGCACAAGCGCTGAAGAACATTGGCGCGCGTACCATCCTGCAATTGGGCACCGGTGTGACCAAAGGCCTGGGTGCTGGCGCCAATCCTGAGGTCGGTCGTCAGGCCGCTCTGGAAGACCGCGAGCGCATCGCTGAAGTGTTGCAGGGCACCAACATGGTGTTCATCACCACGGGCATGGGCGGTGGTACCGGTACCGGTGCTGCGCCGATCATTGCCGAAGTGGCCAAGGAAATGGGCATCCTCACCGTTGCGGTGGTGACACGTCCGTTCCCGTTTGAAGGTCGCAAGCGCATGCAGATCGCTGACGAAGGTATTCGTCTGCTGTCCGAAAGCGTTGACTCGTTGATTACGATTCCGAACGAAAAACTGCTGACCATCCTCGGTAAAGACGCCAGCCTGCTGTCAGCTTTCGCCAAGGCCGATGACGTACTGGCCGGTGCCGTTCGCGGTATCTCCGACATCATCAAGCGTCCGGGCATGATCAACGTCGACTTTGCCGACGTGCGCACCGTGATGAGCGAAATGGGCATGGCAATGATGGGCACTGGCTGCGCCAGCGGTCCTAACCGTGCACGTGAAGCGACCGAAGCGGCCATCCGCAACCCGCTGCTCGAAGACGTGAACCTGGAAGGCGCTCGCGGCATCCTGGTAAACATCACTGCCGGTCCTGACTTGTCTCTGGGTGAATACTCCGACGTGGGCAGCATCATTGAAGCGTTCGCTTCGGAGCACGCAATGGTCAAGGTCGGTACGGTTATCGATCCGGACATGCGCGACGAACTGCACGTGACCGTGGTTGCTACCGGTCTGGGCGCGAAAATCGAGAAGCCGGTCAAGGTTATCGACAACACCGTTCAGGCATCGTACGCAACGGCTTCGGCCCAGCCAGCGCCTTCGCGTCAAGAACCGCGTGTCGAGCGTCAGGAGCTGCCAGCGGTTAACTACCGTGACCTGGACCGCCCAACCGTGATGCGTAATCAGGCTCAGCACGGCGCAACAGCCGCTGCCAAGCTGAATCCGCAAGATGATCTGGACTACCTGGACATCCCGGCATTCCTGCGTCGTCAGGCTGATTAATGAAATCAATCAGGGGGATTCAGGTGATTGGTGTTCAGCAAAGGCTCGGTCTGCTATTATCGCCAGCCTTTGTTGATACCAGTTCGCAATTTGCGCTGAAGCGGCCAATGCCATGATTAAACAACGCACCCTGAAAAATATTATCCGTGCCACAGGTGTCGGCCTGCACTCCGGTGAGAAGGTCTACCTGACCCTCAAGCCTGCGCCTGTGGACACCGGCATCGTGTTTTGTCGTGCAGACCTTGACCCTGTGGTGCAGATTCCTGCTCGCGCGGAAAACGTCGGCGAGACGACGATGTCGACCACGTTGGTCAACGGCGATGTAAAAGTAGACACGGTAGAGCATTTGCTCTCGGCCATGGCTGGCCTTGGGATCGATAACGCCTACGTCGAACTCTCCGCGTCTGAAGTCCCGATTATGGACGGTAGCGCCGGACCTTTCGTGTTTTTGATTCAATCTGCCGGCCTGGAAGAACAGGACGCGCCGAAGAAGTTCATCCGTATCCTGCGTGAAGTGACAGTGGAAGATGGCGACAAGCGCGCTACTTTCGTCCCTTTCGAAGGCTTCAAGGTGAGCTTCGAGATCGATTTCGATCACCCGGTTTTCCGTAACCGCACCCAAAGTGCAAGCGTGGATTTCTCAAGCACTTCGTTTGTAAAAGAAGTCAGCCGCGCGCGTACCTTTGGTTTCATGAGTGACATCGAGTACCTGCGCAAGCACAACCTCGCACTCGGCGGCAGCGTGGAAAACGCGATCGTAGTCGATTCCGATGGTGTACTGAACGAAGACGGCCTTCGCTACGAAGACGAATTCGTGAAGCACAAAATCCTCGACGCCATTGGCGATCTCTACCTGTTGGGCAATAGCCTGATTGGTGAGTTCAAGGGCTTCAAGTCTGGCCATGCCCTGAACAACCAGCTGCTTCGCAAGCTGATTGAACAGACCGATGCATGGGAAGTCGTGACCTTTGAAGACGCCAGCACTGCACCGATCTCGTACATGCGTCCGGTTGCGGCAGTTTAAGTAAAACTTCATTCTCTAGTTTTTGAAGGCCACCCTCGGGTGGTCTTTTTTTTACCCGATGTTTAACGTAAATCTGTAGGAGCGAGCTTGTCTCGCGATCTTTTGATCTTGGCTGGGGCAGCTTCGCCACCCATCGCAGCCTTCGTGCCTCGTCAGCGACTACGCCGGACGTAGCCTCGCAGGGAGGTGCACATTTGTAGGAGCGAGCTTGCTCGCGATCTTTTGATCTCGGGTGGGGCAGCTTCGCCACCCATCGCAGCCTTCGTGCCTCGGCAGCGACTACGCCGGACGTAGCCTCGCAAAGCTCGTCAACTGCTACGGGCGGTGCACATTTGTAGGAGCGATCTTTTGATCTTGGGTGGGACAGCTTCGCTACCCATCGCAGCCTTCGTGCCTCGGCAGCGGTTACAAGCCGGACGTAGCCTCGCAAAGCTCGTCAACTGCTACGGGCGGTGCACATCTGTAGGAGCGAGCTTGTCTCGCGATCTTTTGATCTTAAAGATCGCAACTGCCGTATACAAAGGTCATACCAACGGCGGCTTCACCGCATTCAACCCCGTCTCATTGATGTTCACGACCCGGTTACGCCCGGCTTTCTTGGCTTGATACAGCGCCTTGTCAGCGGCGCTCAACAACGCGTCCTGGGTTTCACCCGGCTTGGCATAACGGGTGCAGGAGCCCAGGCTGATGGTCAGCTTTTTATGCTCCGGCAACACCGGGGGCATTTGCTCGACGGCGAGGCGGATTTTCTCGCACAGCAGGCGCGTATTGGCGGCCTCTGTTTCGGTCAGTACCACCGCAAACTCTTCGCCCCCGTAACGGGCTGCCAAGTCCGAAGGGCGGCGAACATGGGTCTTGATGACGGCGGCGACCTGACGGATGGCTTCATCACCTGCCTGATGGCCGTAGAGATCATTGAAAGCCTTGAAGTGGTCGATATCGATCATCACCAGCGACAGCGGGCAGCCCGTGCGTTGCGCCCGGCGCCATTCCAGATCCAGGGCCCGATCCAGTGTGCGGCGGTTGGCCAGCCCGGTCAGCGGGTCGGTTGACGCCAAGGCGGCGAGATCACGCTCGGCATGAAGGCGCAAATTCAATTCGCGAATCAGCAACCAGGTCAGCCACAGCAGGCCCAGGCATAACAGCAGCGTGACGCTGCCGATCACTAATGCCGTGTGCTGCCAATTACTGAAAATGCTCGAGGCCGCTATCGCCACCACCACGATAATGGGCAGGTCGTGCACCTGAGCGAAGGTGTACAGGCGCTCGTGGTGATAAATGCCGGACATGGCGATAAAACTGCCAAAGCGCTCATTTAAGAACCGCCGGAAGTTGGGCGCCTGGCTGAGGTCTTGGCCGATTGAGATTTTACTGGTCGGCGGGTACTGCAACATCAGCGTGCCATCCGTGTCGAGCAGGCTGATATTGCCGCTGGGGCCAATGTCCAGGCCCCGGAACAGGTTTTGGAAGTACGATATTTTCAGTTTTCCGACAGCCACACCGGCGAAAGTCCCGTCCTCAGCCACCAGTCTGCGACTGAGATAGATGATCCATTCGGGGCTGTCTGAACTGGCGAGATAGGGGTGACTGATGAACAGCTCATCGCGGGTACTGTTTTGCTGCACGCTGAACCAAGGCTGTTGGGCGGCGTTCGGGGGTACGCTGACGACTGGTTTTGAGCGGGCAATCAGTTTGCCCTGAGCATCCAGTACAAAAAAACCGAAAGAAGAGGGCGCTTCGTTGGTTCTGTCGAAAAGCAAGGATTGCCGGGTCTGGGCAGGCAGCGTCGCCAAGGCTTGGGTGTGCAGCAGGTCGATGAGGTTGATCAGTGCGGAATCATAAATAGAGAAGGTGTTGCGAATGTCACGATTGATCAGTTGCACGATGTTCAGGGCGGAACGCCTGGCATCTTCTTCGGTGTTGCGGTATTCCCGGACCAGCAAATAGCTGACGATGCCGAGAATGACCAAGGCTGAAAATGTCGTTGCCCCGATCAGTGTGCGGCGGGTAATGACAGGAGTGCGCGCGGAATACTTAATGGCTTTACCCTCAAGGCTATAAATCGTGCCTGCTCCTAAGGTACAGCCCTTGAGGTTTAAGGCCAGCTAAAAAGCTGGCCTTAAGGTCACGATTTAGAAGATGTTCAGAGGATAGTCAACAATCACGCGGTATTCATCGACATTGTGATCGACTGTTTCATAGGCCGCGTTGCCACGGTTGGTTGCCCAGCGCAGGGTAAAGCCCAAGTCTTTGGCCTTGCCTTCCTGAACCACGTATTTGGCGCTCAGGTCACGTTCCCAGTGGAAGGCGTTTTTGCCGTTGGGGTTGTACCAGTTGCTGTAACCGATGCTGTTCGGGTCTGCCTTGGTCAGGTCCACTTCACCGCGTGAGTACGAGGCGCTGGTGGTCAGGCCAGGGATGCCGAGGCCTGCAAAGTCATACTCGTATTGCAGTTTCCACGAGCGTTCGTTCGGGCCGTTGAAGTCCGAATACTGCTGCGAGTTATCCAGGTAAATACTGTCGCCCTGGTTGATGTAGTCAAACGGCGTGTTGCCGTTGACGCGTTGGTACACCGCGGTGACTTTGTGCCCGTCCATCCCCACTGCAAAGTGCAGGCTGAAGGTGTTGTTGTTGATGGCACCCAGCAGCGCGTTGCCTGTGTCCTGCGTGTGGTAGTAGTGGAAGCCAGGGTTCAGGGTGATGCCGTTGCTCAGCGAATGGGTGTAGTCCAGGTCGTAGTAGTACTGGTTCCAGACGTTTTGCAACTGCGAGGCATACAGGTTGCTGGTAACTCCCGGGATGCCGCTGAACGCTACGCCAGCCCAAGTCAGGTGCTTGGTGGTCTGGTCATTCAGATTGCCGTAGGTGGTGGTCAGGCGGCGCATGCCGCTCTGGTTGTAGGGCTTGTCGTAGGTGACTTGACCGCCTTCCAGCATCCAGCCCGCAAAGCTGTGGTTGGTCAGGCTGATGCCCTGGAACGTCTGCGGCAACATGCGGGTTTCACCGCCTGCGATCACCGGGTTGGTGATGAACAGGTCACCGGCTTTCAGTTCGGTATCAAACGCACGAATTTTCAGCGCTGCACCGCCCGACGAGAAGTCGGTGGGCGCATTACCGTTGCCGCCACCAATCGGCAGGATACTGCTGCCGCTGGTACCACCACCGCCATCGAGCTTGAGGCCGAGCATGGCGTACGCATCCAGACCAAAACCGACCACGCCAGGGGTATAACCTGAAGCAAACTTGGCAATAAAGCCTTGGCCCCACTCCTTGCCGTCATGGGTGTCCGGGCTGTGGATGTCGTGGTTCATGTAGTAGTTGCGTAGATGCAAGTCGAGGGTCGAGCCGTCGATGAACCCCTCTTTTGAGGTGTCGTCATCTGCCTGTGCAATCAGAGGGATCGTTGCAGTCAGTGCGATGAATAGAGGACTGAGCTTTAGCGCTTGTTTCATCAGTCGGTTGCTCCTTTAAAGTGACGGCAGTTTTTATTTTCTTTGAAAATTCAGTTCTTATTTGTAGGCGCTTCACGGTCTATGCGCCTTTTTTTAAAACAAAAAAAAGCCGCTATCATAGCGGCTTTTGAAACAATCAGTCACATACGTGTCATCAGACTGACTGGGTCGGGAAATATTTGCACGTGAAATCAGCTGTCTTTTGGTTCATCTGCCGGGCTGACTTTGACCTGTGTTTGCTGGGATTTGACATCATTTTGATGGCTGGCTGCGAGTTCGGTTTGACGCTGTTCAAAGGCCGCTGCACGGGCCTCGTTCTTGGCGATGAACGCAGGGGATTCTTCTGCCATGGCCAGAGGCGACAACATCATAGAAGACAAAACGAAAACGCTAGCCATACCCATACTGGTGGACATTTCAGGACCTTCTTGCAGAGCAAGTGTTGTGTGATGGGCTAAATCTATAGTGCCGACGGGGATTGAAACAGCGTCATTCCGTACAAGGACTGTTGCGATTTAAGTAACAAACCGGCGTGAATTGACAGCCGGGCAACACCCGGCTGCCTCAAGACCTCATGGTGTTAAGTGGTCGGCATAAAGAATTGTTTGGTGGTGGATTCGCCCGCCACACCATAGCTGTTTGTGCCATATAGCTCGATGATGTACTCCTTGCGAGGCACGAGATTCGGGACCGAAGCTTTGGTGGTTGTGCCGCTCACTCGTACATGTTGCTTGGTGGTTGCGCCCGGCTCCCCAATGATTAAATTTATGATCTCTGAGGTATGTATGAACTCCCAGGTAAACGTTGCAATACCGAGTTGCGCGTAGGTAAACCCAATTGACTCTTTGGTCGGGCGATAAGAAAGCGTGTCCTTGTTGGAGGTGTCTCCGTAGTACGCGGCTGTTCTGGATCGGTTGCCACTGGTATCAACAGCATAAACATGCACTTGATAGTTGATATCTTTAGCCAGTGAGACAGTTAATTGAAAAGCGCCCAGGACGGGAGGATCCAGTACCTTGTAGAGTTGGTTGTTAATGATGACTTCGTAGTGTGATATTCCACGATTGTCCAAAGAGGCGTTCCAAAAAACGTTGAGTACACCTTCCCGGTAGCGATAGCGGCTCAGCAGGTTAGAAGGCACGGTTGGGTATTCCTGATCCCAGGCAGGGTCACCATGCAGATAGGTATAGTTGGAATTGTAGGCTCTTTCTCCCACGGTTCCGTAGGCATTAATGCCCCACACGAACACATGATATTTTTTGAGAGGGATTAAGTTGTTAAACGTGTAGGTGAGTTCGCTGCCTGAGTAAAACTCTTCTCGAAGCGGTAGTCCGATAATTTTGCCGTCCACACCACTTTCACCCCCTTGAACATCTTTGGAGTCGTAAAGGTGGATTTTGTATTTGACAATGTTGTGACTGCCCTTCCAGGTAGTAACGCCAGTTGTTAGTTCCTGGCGAAGCACTGTTTGCCCATTGATAGGTGTTGCTGCGTGGCTGCTGGTTTCTTTTGTACTGCCGGTATAGGTGATTGAAGTGGACGGGTTGCCATCTTGGTTTACGGCGAACAGCGTCAGGGTAAAGTCCAGCGAAAGGCTTACGGATATAGCGTTACCGCTATAGAAAGATTTGTAGGTTTTTTCGGTATCCGTCTTAATGGTCAATGTGTGGGTAAGGTTCATACCGCCACCGTCGAAATTAACCGTTAATTGCTGGGTGACCGAATTGTATGAGGTGGTCAGATTGGACGGCGGGGAGGGAGGCGTCACTCTGGGGTGATAGGCGTCAATGCGCTTGATGGCGTAATCGCTAGTCAGGCCGAAACTGTTCACTGCATGCGCGGTTATCCAGCAGGCGTCATAGTTGGGGAGGTTGGTAAACATAACGCCTAATGCCCAGCGAGAGGCAATATTCCATAGGATAGGCTCACCTACGGGCTTGCCGTCTACGATGTCCTTCTCTGCATAAATTTCAAAAATATAATGATCGGCGTTATAGATGGAATGCTTGATAAGCATTGAGCACGCATACTTGCCGTCACGCTTGGAATAAACAATGTCAGGGGGTAAAGGTTTATCACTCCCTGTTGGTGGATCAATCCCTTTAAGGGCTTTGACCAACGGTGTTGAACAGTTACCGGCCAAGTCGACGGCATACAGTTTTAATTCGTACTCTTGTCCTTCACGAACCTCGAACTCCAGCTGTTGACGCGGAGTGTGTTGACTGTTTACTTTGATTTTCTCACCATCATTGAGTGAATAGAGGTAGTGGTCGACACCAAAGTTGTCAATGGAGGCATTGAAAGTTATGAAATAGGTGCTCCACCCTCTATGCCAGAGTTCATCATGTACGGTGGGCTGAGACGGGGGGTCTTTATCGATCAGTTGACCAGCTTTATACAGACTGGCTCTAATGCAGTAAGGGACGATGGAAGAGTTTTCAATAAAATCCACATTAATAATATTGCTGTTAATTAATGCTTGGGCATCAGGTTCAAATTTTTTGTCGATGTAGTCGGAGATATCCATGGCGCCATAGAGTATTTTGTACCTGACGACTTGCAGTGACCAAAGATTGGATTTGCTGTACTCCCGAGTTTTCTGATCAATGAAAATATCAAGTTCTTGTTCTGAGGGAATGTCATAGCCTATCCATTCGTGGGTAATGTCATTCCAGACGTCGGAGTGTGATCCGAATTTATCCGATGCGATGATGATGTTGTGGCCTGCGTACTGGCTGCGAATATCCCCAATCGTTAAGTCGGAGGCTGCCCTGGGCACTATTTTTGTTGAGCTGCCAGTCCCTGAAAACCCTTGAGTCAGTTGTGTAAGCAAACGCTCATAGTCGCTGGGTCGAAAATTTTTAAATTCTTGGAACTGTAAAATAATGAGTTCGTGTTTTTTTGAGTTGTAGTCGTTTTTGAAAAAAGCATTGCAGTCCTTAATGAGCCCCAGTACAGATCGGTTAGATGAAAAGGGACCATGGAAAAAATCGAAGCCATATAACGTTCCATTGTAAACTCTTGCGTTGACGCGTAAATCGAACACGCGTGCGCCCTGCGCGATCTGGAAAGGAAAAGTATCATTTTGGCAAGTTAGCCAACCCTCTGCAGGACCTCCCATCCCTTTTTTATCCATCCCGGCATTATGTGTTGAGGGGAGGGTGAGTTGGTGTAGTTTTAATTTATCAAGTTTGATGCCGAGATCAGTCATCCAGGTGGATAAATTATAATCAGGTATTTCATTTAATGTTTTTTTCATGATGATAATAGCTCTTAATACGTGGGGCGAATTAAAAGCCTATCGGCAGGAATAGGTTTTTTCTACTGGTACTTCTGTTAGGTATTGAAGCTTTTTCCGATCTGGTAGTGTTTGTAGTTTGGTTTTCGTGATGTTAGTAGGTGTACTTTGAATGTAAATTCATACGGCGGCACCCGCACTAAAAGCATGGGCAACGTTAAGTGTATGTATAAGTCATTGTTTTACTGCTGATAAATAAGAGTCGCTGGAAAACTTCCTTACTTGACTGAACCAAAACGTTCAGTCATCCGGACAACGCATATTTTAAGTTTCATCATGTTGGCAAATACAGCCCAAAGGTATTTCGCCCCTCGCCAGTGCGCACAAACACTTCGCCGCCATGCATCTGCGCGATGGCTTTGACGATAGCCAGGCCCAGGCCGTGGTTGGCAACGCTGTTGTGGCGTGAAGCATCCACGCGATAGAAGCGCTCGAACAGGCGCGGCAAATGCTCGGCGGCAATGGGATCGCCCGGGTTGCTGATGCTGATGCTTGCCTGATGCGCGGTTTGCTCGATCTGTACATCAATGTGCTGCCCAGGTGCGGTGTGTTGCACGGCGTTGCTCAGCAAGTTGATCAGCGCCCGGCGCAGATGGGCTTTTTCGATGTTGACTTGGGCATCGCCGCTGACCCGCACTGCAACGTGGGCGTCTTCGAGAATGAACTCCAGATAGTCCAGCGTGGTTGCCACTTCATCTGCCAGCGAGGCGCGGGTCAGTTTGCTGGCTTTGCTGCCTTGGTCGGCACTGGCCAAAAACAACATGTCATTGATGATGCTGCGCAGACGCTCCAGTTCTTCGAGGTTGGATTGCAACACTTCAAAGTAATGCTCCGCCGACCGCCCGCGGGTCAGCGCCACCTGGGTCTGGCCAATCAGGTTGGTCAGCGGTGAACGCAGTTCATGCGCCACGTCGGCATTGAACGACTCAAGGCGGGTATACGCCTGTTCAACCCGGTCCAGGGTTGAGTTGAAGCCATTGACCAAGTGATCCAGCTCAGGTGGAAGCGGCGACAGATGCAAGCGCCCGGACAAACGCGGCGGCTCAAGTTTTTGGGCTTTTTCTGACAGGGTGATCAGCGGTTTCAGCCCGATGCGCGCCACCCAATAACCCAAGGCAGACGCCAGCAAAACGCCAATGATCGCCAGGCTGATCAGTGCCATCAGCAGGTGGTGCTGGGTTTGGCGAAAGGTCTCGGTGTCGATGCCGATCAAAAACCGCAGCGCCGGGCGTTGTTCCTTGGCCGGTATCTGGCTGATCAACACCTTGAACGGGTACGCCTGGCCGGGCAATTGCAGGTCGCGCACGCCCGTCGGGCCTTGGGCGAACGCGCGTATTTGCGCGTCAGGCGAGCCATATTCGTAGTGGGGGTCATTGCTAATGGCCCAAAAGCGGATGCGTTTGTCTTTTTCACTAAGCAAAGTGAATTTGGAGGTGATCTTGGCCCAGTGATCGGGGTTGCCGAAGCGATTGATCGACGATTCCAACACGCTGAACCGTGCGTCCAGTTCGGCTTCGGGCAGCATGCTGATGCCCTTGTCGACTTGCTGGTAAAGCGCTCCGCCGATCAACACAAACACCAGCAAGGCCACGAGCGTGAACAATACGCTCAGGCGCATCGCGATGGAGTTCAGGCGGTTAAACACCGCGACGCTCCAGCACATAGCCCATGCCGCGAATGGTGTGCAGCAATTTGTGTTCGAAAGGCCCGTCCAGCTTGGCCCGCAGGCGCTTGATTGCGACTTCGACGACGTTCGCGTCGCTGTCGAAGTTGATGTCCCAGACCATCTCGGCAATCGCCGTTTTAGAGAGGATTTCACCCTGACGCCGGGCCAGCACGCTGAGCAGCGCAAATTCTTTGGCCGTCAGGTCCAAGCGGCTTCCGGCGCGGCTGGCCTTGCGGCTGATCAGGTCGATCCACAAGTCATCGACCGTCACCTGCAACGGTTCATGGCCGCCGCTGCGTCGGGTCAAGGCTTGCAGCCGGGCGACCAGTTCCAGAAACGAAAACGGTTTGCCCAGATAATCATCAGCACCTTCGCGCAGGCCGCGCACCCGGTCTTCAACCCGCTCGCGTGCGGTCAGCATGATCACCGGCGTTTGTTTGCGCGCACGTAAGGCGCGCAACACGCCAAAGCCGTCGAGTTCGGGGAGCATCACGTCGAGCACAATCACCGCGTAATCGCTTTCTAGCGCCAGGTGCAAACCCTCGACGCCATCGCGTGCGACATCCACCGTGTAGCCTTGCTCTGTCAGCCCGCGATGCAGGTAGTCAGCGGTTTTTTCTTCGTCTTCAATAATTAGAACGCGCATAACCTGCCTCAGTGATCCGTCGCCAGTGAGCGGGCGGGTTGGGATCGATGGAACATCCGTTCGAGCCACAAGTATATGACGGGCGTGGTAAACAACGTCAGCGCCTGACTCACCAGCAGGCCGCCGACCACGGCAATCCCCAGCGGCTGGCGCAATTCAGCACCGGTGCCGTAGCCGAGCATCAGCGGCAAGGCGCCCAGCAGGGCGGCGAGGGTGGTCATGATGATCGGCCGGAAACGCGTCAGGCAGGCTTCATAGATTGCCTCTTCAGGGCTTAGCCCACGGGTGCGCTGGGCATCAAGGGCAAAGTCGATCATCAGAATGCCGTTTTTCTTGACGATCCCGATCAGCAGCACCAGCCCGATCAACGCCATGATCGAAAAGTCCTGGCCACATATCCACAGCATCAACAGCGCGCCCAGCCCTGCCGAGGGCAGCGTCGAGATGATCGTCAGCGGGTGCACGAAGCTTTCGTACAGCACCCCCAGAATGATGTACACCGCCACCAGCGCGGCCAGAATCAGCCACGGCTGGCTGGCCAGCGAGCTTTGGAAGGCTTGCGCAGCACCCTGGAAATTGCCGCTGATGGTGCTTGGCATGCCAATCTCGTTTTTCGCCTGATTGAGCATCAGCACCGCGTCACCCAAGGCCACGCCGGGGGCGAGGTTGAAGGACAGGTTGGCGGCCGGGAACATGCCGTCATGGCTGATCGACAGCGGGCCGCTGGTGGGCGCTTCGACCTTTGCCACCGCCGAAAGCGGGACCATTTCGCCGGTCAAGGGCGAGCGCAGGTAGAAGTAGTTGAGGCTTTCGGCCTTGCCACGCTGCTTGCTGTCGACCTCCAGGATTACGTTGTACTGATTGGTTTCAGTCTGGAACTCATTGATCTGGCGCTGACCAAACGCGTCGTAGAGGGCTTCGTCGACATCGGTGGCGGTGAGGCCGAAGCGCGCGGCGGCTTTGCGGTCGATGCTGATGTGGGTGATGCTGCCGCCCAGTTGCAGGTCATTGGACAGGTCGCGAAAAGCGGGGAGAGTGCGCAGTTTTTCGGTCAGGCGCTGGGTCCAGGTATTGAGCGTCGGCCCGTCGTTGCTTTTGAGCACGTACTGGTACTGGCTGCGGCTTGGCCCGGAACTGAGGTTGATGTCTTGCCCGGCGCGCAGGTACAGCACGATGCCCGGCACCTTGGCCAGTTGCGGGCGGATACGGTCGATAAATTCGCTGGCCGACACATCGCGCTCGCCGCGGTCTTTGAGGGCAATCCAGAAGCGCCCGTTGGCGATGGTCTGGTTGCTGCCGGTAACGCCCACCGAATGCGAAAACGCCTGCACCGCCGGGTCGGCGCCGACGATCTTGGCCAGCGCCAAATGCTTCTGGGTCATGTCCGAGAACGAAATATCCGAGGCGGCTTCGCTGGTGCCCAGCACAAAACCGGTGTCTTGCACCGGGAAGAAGCCCTTGGGGATCAGCACATAGCCGGCAATGGCCATCGCCAACGTCACGCCAAACACGCCCAGCATCAGCCGCTGGTGGGCCAGTGCGCGTTTCAGTCCGGCGTCATACAGGGCCAGCAACCGTTCGCCAAAGCCGGGTTTGGCGTCGGCGTGGTGCACCGGCGCGCGCATAAACAGCGCGGCAAGGGTGGGGGCGAGGGTCAGTGACACCAGCACGGAAATAACGATAGTTGAGGTGGCGGTCAGGGCGAACTCTTTAAACAGTCGCCCGACTACACCGCCCATAAACAGCAACGGAATAAACGCCGCCACCAGAGAGAAGCTGATCGATACCACGGTGAAACCAATCTCGCTGGAGCCCTTGATCGCCGCATCGCGCATGCTTTCGCCTGCTTCGAGATGGCGGTGGATGTTCTCTACCACCACAATCGCATCGTCGACCACAAAGCCTACGGCCACCACAATCGCCACCAGCGTCAGGTTATTCAGGCTGAACCCGAGCACGTACATCAAGGCAAAGCTGGCAATCAGCGACACCCCCAGCACGGCAGACACAATCAATGTGGCAGACCATTGGCGCAGGAACAGCGCCATGACGGCGACCACCAGCAGCACCGCGATCAGCAGGGTGATTTCCACTTCATGCAACGAGGCGCGGATGGTCTGGGTGCGGTCGCTCAGCACCGTGACCTCGACCGAGGCCGGTAGCATGGCTTGCAGACCGGGCAGTGCGGCCTGGATGCGGTCGACGGTTTCCACAATATTGGCCCCCGGCTGGCGTGAGATCACCAGGTTGACCCCCGGCCGGGGGCCCGACCAGGCTTGCACATAGTCATTCTCGGAGCCGTTGATCACCCGCGCCACGTCGCGCAACTGCACGGGTGCGCCGTCTTTGTATGACACGATCAACTGGCCGTACTCGTCGGCATCGAACAGTTGGTCGTTGGTCGCCAGGGTCGAGATGCTCGACGGACCGTACAGCGCGCCCTTGGCCAGATTGAGGCTGGTTTGCTGCAACGCCAGACGGATATCGGCGAGGGTCAGGCCAATGGCGGCCAATTTGTCAGCGCTGGCTTGTACCCGGATCGCCGGGCGTTGTTGGCCAGTGATGTTGATTTGCCCCACACCGTCGATTTGGCTGATTTGCCGGGCGAGCAGGGTTTCGACGTAATCGCTGAGTTCAGTGCCGGGCATTTGCAACGAGCTGATGCTGAGGATCAGCACCGGGCTGTCCGCCGGGTTGACCTTGCGCCAGGTGGGCAGCGTGGGCATGTCTTTGGGCAACTTGCCGGACGCGGTGTTGATCGCCGCCTGGACTTCCTGGGCGGCGGTGTCGATGCTCTTGTCGAGGGTAAATTGCAGGGTCAGGGTGGTTGACCCCAGCGCGCTGCTGGAGGTCATTTGGGTTACGCCGGGGATGGCGCTGAACTGCACCTCCAATGGCGTTGCGACCGATGAGGCCATGGTGTCCGGGCTGGCGCCGGGCAGTTGCGCCGACACTTGTATGGTCGGGAACTCCGCCTCGGGCAGCGGCGCAACGGGCAAGCGTGGAAAGGCAATCAGGCCCAACAGCACTAACGCAAAGGTCAGCAGCACCGTGGCAATCGGGTGGTCAACGCACCAGGCCGAGAGTGAGCGGCTGCCGGTCATGGTTGCACCGGCTGGGCGTGTTCGGTGTTAGCCAGGGCGGGCTCGCTCAGGGTTTCGATTTTTGATCCGGGTTTGAGCCGCGACTGGCCGTCGCTGACCAGCGTATCGCCCGGTTTGACGCCGCTGACGATGTTCAACGCCGTGTCCTGATAGAGGACCTGCACGGGCACGGTTTCGACCTGGTCGCCGTTGACCCGGTACACGAAATACGTGTCCAGCCCGCGTTGCACAACGGGCGGGGGGACGACCAGGGCATTTTGATCAAGCCCGGTTTGAATCTCGACATTCACCAGTTGCCCCGGCCAGAGCGCATGGGTGGGGTTATCGAACTGCGCCTTGACCTTGATGGTGCCGGTGGTGGCGGACACCTGATTATCGATCAGGCTCAAGCGGCCTTCGCCCAACGGCGTGCCGCTATGGTCCGCGTCGCCAATAAAGGCTTTGACCAGGGCCGGATCCTTGGCGTTGAGCAGCTTATGCAAGGTGGGCAGTAATTGTTGGGGCAGGGAAAACTCGACGGCGATCGGATCGAGTTGGGTCACGGAAAATAACCCCTGGGTATCGCTCACCCGCAGGAAGTTGCCCGGATCCACGGCGCGGATCCCCACACGGCCAGTGACCGGCGAGTGAATTTGCGTATACGACAGTTGCACCTGCGCCGCTTCAATTGCCGCCTGATTGCCTACTGCCGTGGCTTTGAGCTGATTGACCAGCGCCTGTTGCTGGTCGAGGGTTTGCTTGGACACGCCGTTGTCGACGCTCAACAACTGGTAGCGCTTGAGGTCGATCAACGCGCCTTGCAACTGCGCCTGATTTTGCTGCAGTTGGGCTTTGGCCTGGTCCAGGCTGGCCTTGATTGAGCGGTCATCCAGGGTCGCGAGCAAATCACCGGCCTGTACCGTTTGCCCTTCTTTAACCAGCAACTGGGTGAGGATGCCGTCAATCTGTGGGCGAATGACCACACTGTGGAGCGACAGCACGGCACCAATCCCGCTGACCGTGCGCGGTACGTCTTGCTGCACCACTTGAATGACCCGCACCGGCACGGCGGTAGATGCGACAGCGGTGTGCGAGGCCGGGCGTTTGAGCAGCCAGAGGCCTGCGCCGAGCAGAACAATTACTAGCGTGCCGAGGACTATTTTTTTAGTTTGAATGCGCATGCCAGGCCGTGTGCGTGGAAAGGGGGATGTCAGGGTTATAGCGGTTGAATCCGGTCAGCAGAGTGACTGCAAACTGACATTACGGACAGGAACATAAAAATAGTGTGATAACCGTCAAGAAAGAGCTGCCCACGTCGATAGTTTTGTAGAGGGTGCGCTCCAGCGTTCCCGCTCAGGGGGCGTGAACCATGAAGAAGATGGCGCTAAGTGTTGCCGCGTGTGCGTTGTTGCTGTTGGCTAACGAAGCTGAGGCGCAGTCGGTTGTCAGAAGCGGGGTGATTCACTTTCAGGGCTCTATTGTGGAGTCTTCCTACGAGATCGCCCCGGCCAGCGAGATGAGCACGGGTGCGTCCGTCAAGCTGATAGAGGTCGAGCCCGGTGTTGTCATTGCGGTGAATATGGCCTCGCGAGGCGCAGGTGGCAGCGAGCCGCTCTTTTCCACGGCCTTTGAAGCGCTTAAAAACGAGCCACTAGCCAGTGATAACGTCTCGGCCAGCAAGCGCGGCGTGCTGACTATTTCCTACCGGTGACTGCTCGGCGGGTTGATCGGGCAGGTATACTGCGCGTCTTGCGCCAACTGGCCGATCACTCCCCCGTACTCCGGAGCTTTCATGACAACTCCTGCACAACCGGCTGCTCCTGATGCCGTGAGCGCCGAACCCACTGAAAACGAAGCAACTGTGGATACCGCGCAAAAGCCGGTGATCCCTGCGTTCACGTTTCCGTTCAAGCCTGCTGAATTTGCCAAGAACAAAGCCAATTCCAAAGGCCAGACCCATTACAAAAAAGGTGAAGGCCACGGCCACACCAAAACCCCTGGCGCAGCCCCTCCCGGTACCCGTCGCTCCATGGGCAAACGCTGATTGATGATACAAAACGTGGCTTTGTGCCACTATTGGTCGGATAGGCCGTATTAATGCCTTTTGATATGCGCTAGATCAGTATTTGGTTAATTGGGGAGCATAAAGTCGACGCCCCGCCGACTCTTACTCCCTAATAACTGAGCGTGCTGTCATGAAAATCAATCTACCGATTACCGGCCGAGCTGTTGATTTCGCACCCGACGCCAACATCCTTTCTACCACTGACCTGAACAGTGCCATCACCTACGCCAACGATGACTTCATCAAGGTCAGCGGTTATTCGCTGAGCGAGTTGCTCGGCAACCCGCATAGCCTGCTGCGCCACCCCGATATGCCGTCTGCAGCCTTCAGCCACATGTGGCAGACCCTCAAGGCCGGGCGTTCGTGGATGGGTATGGTGAAAAACCGCTGCAAAAATGGTGACCATTATTGGGTCAGCGCTTACGTCACGCCGGTGATGAAAAACGGCGAAATCGTTGAGTATCAATCGGTGCGTACCTGCCCAAGCCCAGAGTGTGTGCAACTGGCCGAGGCCGATTACGCCGAGTTGCGCTCGGGGCGCACGCCGCTATGGCAGCGTCTGCCGCGGGTCAGGCTGGCGGGCAAGCTGGCGCTGTTTGTCAGCGCCGTGTTTGCCGGGGCGACGACGCTGGGCACTGTTTTGCTGCCGTCTATCGACTGGCAGGCCGGCGTGGTCATTTGGTTGACCGGCAGCCTGTTGAGCTCGGTGGCGATTGCCTGGCTGCTGCGCCCACTTAACGCCTTGACCCGCCGCGCTCAAGACGTCGGCCATAACCCGCTAAGCCAGCACATCTATACCGGGCGGCGGGATGAGATGGGGCAGATCGCATTTGCCCTGCAGATGCTCGAAGCGCAGACCGGCGCAATGGTGGGACGTATCGGTGATGCGTCGCAACGCCTGGCCGGGCATGCCAGTGAGCTGGTCCAGCACCTCGAAAGCAGCCACTCCAGCACCCTTAGTCAGCAACATGAAACCGATCAGGTGGCCACGGCGATTCATGAAATGAGCGCCAGCGTGGCGCAAGTCGCGAACAATGCCCAGCAAGCCTCGCAAGCGGCTGACCGGGTCGAAAACGAAACCCGTGAAGGGCATGAGTTGGTGATGCAGAGCCGCAGTTCGGTGCAGCACCTGGCAGGCGAACTGGTTCGGGCAACCGAGGTGATCCACCACCTGGAAGGCCACAGCAGCGACATTTCATCGGTGCTGGAGGTGATTCGCAGCATCGCTGAGCAAACCAATTTGCTGGCGCTGAATGCGGCGATTGAAGCCGCCCGGGCGGGTGATCAGGGGCGTGGCTTTGCCGTGGTGGCTGACGAAGTGCGCAGCCTGGCGCAGCGCACGCAGCACTCAACCAACGAAATCCAGCAGATGATCCTCACCTTGCAAGACGGCGCCCGGGCCGCCGTGCAGGTGATGCAGCAAAGCAGCCAGCATGCTGAAAACAGCGTCAGCCAGGCGCAGTTGGCCAGCAGCGCACTGGACGAGATCACTCAACAGGTGAAAAAAATCACCCAGATGAGCGTACAAATCGCCTTGGCGGTGGAAGAGCAAAGCGTGGTCAGCGAAGACATCAATCGCAACATTGCGGGTATTCGCAGTGCCGGGGATGTCACTGTGCTTGCCGGGCAGCACAGCCATCGCAGCTCCGGTGATGTGGCAGAGCTGGCTGTCAGCCTGCGTTCATTGGCGCAAGAATTCTGGCAGACGCGGCGTTAGCGCTTACAGCGCTTCGCGCCGGATGAGTTGCATGCCGAACTTGGCGTAAAGCTGACGGGCGGGGTGATTGTGTTCCATGACCTTGAGGTCGACACAGGCTTCACCGCGCTGCTGGAACGCACTGAACACCTGATTGAGCAGGGCGCCGCCCAAGCCTCGTCCTTGCAGGCGCGGGTGTACCACCAGGTCCTTGAGGTAAGCGCTGGTCCAGGCCAGGGCCACGCCGACCACCTGGCCGTCGAGCAGGCTGACAAAACACAGCTGCGGGTCGTATTCAGCGTCATGTTGCAGGTCGTGCTGCCAGCGCTCCAGCGGTTGCAGGTCACCCTGACCTGCGCCATAGCCCTGTTCCAGCAAGGCGTGCACGCGGGGCAGCAGCGCCGGGGTGAGGGCACTCAGTGCAATGCCCTGCGGCCACGGCACGGGTGTCAGAGACTGGCGCAGGTCTTTGCGCAGCAGCAAACAGTGGTCACTCATTGAACTCAGACGCCTTGCTCGGCCACGGTACGGGCGGCAAGGATCAGGCATTGCGTGAGTTCCGGCGAGGAGAATTTGGTCAGCACCGCATTGGCCCCGGCCAGACGGGCTTTTTCGCTGTTCATCGCACTGTCGAGCGAGGTGTGCAGCAGCACGTACAAATGCGCAAAGTCCGGCGTCTCGCGCACGGTCCGGGTGAAGGCGTAGCCGTCCATCTCGGACATTTCGATGTCAGACACCAGCACATTGATTTGCTCTGGCGTGCCGTGCAGTTCCAGCAAGCGCTCAATGGCCTCTTTCGCGCTGCGGGCCGTGTGGCAATGCAGACCGAGGTTGCGCAGGGTGATCACCGATTGTTGCAGCGCCACCTGGCTGTCATCGACCACCAGAATTCGCGCCTTGGCCAGCAATTGCGTGTCTTCCCGGCTGAGGGCTTCAGTGTTTGGCTCAATCCGGGCGGGCGTGATGCCATGAATCACTTTCTCAATGTCCAGCACCTGCACCAGCGCGCCGTCCACTTGCGTGACGCCGGTGATGTACGAGCGCTTGCCTGAACCGTAGGGCGGCGGGCGGATATCGGTGCTCAGGCAATGCACGATTTTGCTCACTGCCTGCACGTGCAAGCCCTGCTTGGAACGACTGACATCGGTCACGATCAGGCAGCCGCCGTCGGGATCGAGCAACGGTTGCTCGCCAATGGCGCGGCTCAGGTCAATGACCGACAGCGAGGCCCCGCGCAACACCGCAATGCCTTTCACATGGGGGTGCGACTCGGGCATTTTGGTCAGCGGCGGGCACGGAATGATTTCGCTGACCTTCAACAGATTGATCGCCATCAGCTTGCCGCTGCGCAACGTGAACAGCAGCAAAGACATCGAGTCGGCGCGGGCGTGGGTGGATGACATAAATACCTTCTGAGATAAGGGCAGCAATACAGGGTTATCGACCCGAGCGGCGAATCCTGTAGGAGGGCCGCCCCGTCTTCGACGCCGCGCTGTCGCGCAGCAAACAGGCCACCGAGTATCTTCAGCATCCCCCAATCGGTTCCCTCTCCTTCGGGAGAGGGCTAGGGTGAGGGGGCTTAGATCTAGATCAAAAGATCGCGAGCAAGCTCGCTCCTACAAAGCCTTTAAAATCAATCACTTATTTTATGTTTGATAAGAGGGGTCGCCCCGTCTTCGACGCCGCGCTGTCGCGCAGCAAACTGTTATGTGTCTACTCTTATATTTGCGTGAGGCAGAGACCGTAGCCAGCACTGGTGTGTTTGCACCCGAATAAGAGAGTGGTCCGTACGGTATCGGCGTGGAGTCATTGTCGGCACGGCTTGCCGTGACCACGTATAGGAGAGTGAACCCTTTCGCCACCGTACAACTCGCGCACCAATATTTTTAACTGAAAAAACAATGGGTTATTTCATGTTTGATAGGAGTTGACGAGGTACGAAGGCTGCGATCTTTGAGACGCAGATTAAAAAAATCGCAGTCTTCGGCAGCTCCGCCGGGCGTGTTGATAAGGTCTTATTTCAACCCCAAACGCTTGGCCATTCGGCCCAGGTTCGCCCGGTCCAGGCCCAGTTCGCGGGCGGCGCTGGCCCAGTTGTGTTGATGACGCTCAAGGCAAGCGCTGATCAACTGACGCTGGTAGTTCTCCGTGGCCTGGCGCAAGTCACCAATGACCGGCGGTAGCGGCTCTTGCTCTGCCACTGCAGGGCCGTCCTGCGGCGTCGGCAAGTCCAGGTCTGCGGCGGTCAGGGTCAAGATGCGCGGCCGGGTTTTGCAGTTGCCCAATGCCTTGAGGGTGCTGCGGCCGATCAAGTGTTCCAGTTCGCGCACATTGCCCGGCCATGAGTAATGCAGCAGCGCGGTCTGGGCATCCGGGCTCAGGCGCAAGCTGCCCAGGCCCATGCGCGAGCGGTTTTGCTCCAGAAAGAAGCCGCTCAGCAGCAACACATCGCGCCCGCGCTCGCGCAGGGCGGGCACGTTGAGCGGGTAGACGCTCAAACGGTGATAGAAGTCGGCGCGATAGCGACCGCTGCGCACTTCTTCTGCCAGGTCGCGATTGGTCGCGGCAATCAGGCGCACATCGACGTGGTGTTCCTGATCCGAGCCCAAGCGCTGCAATTGCCCGCTTTGCAGCACGCGCAGCAGTTTGGCTTGCACCGTCAGTGAGAGCTCGCCCACTTCGTCCAGAAACAACGTGCCGCCATTGGCCAGTTCAAACTTGCCACGGCGGTCGCTGGTGGCTCCGGTAAAGGCGCCGCGCACATGGCCGAACAGTTCGCTTTCGACCAGGGTGTCGGGCAGGGCGGCGCAGTTCAGGCTGATCATCGGCTTGTCGGCGCGCGGCGAGGCGGCATGAATGGCTTGGGCGACCAGCTCTTTGCCGACCCCGGTTTCGCCTGTGATCAACACCGTCAGGTCGCTGTTGCCGACCAAGGCAATTTCTTCGAGCAGGTGTTTATGGGCGGCGCTCTGGCCAATCAGCTCTTTATTGGGCAAAGGGTGAGCCTGGCGATACAACTCGGCTTTTTGCTGCTCATCGGCCACCCGCAGGGCCAGGCGCTCGATACGCTGGGCCACATTGACCGTGGCGGCAGCCAGGCTGGCAAAGGCTTGCAGGGCATCCAGCTCAATGGGTTCGAAGCGTTTTGGGTCCAGTGCATCGAGGGTCAGCAGGCCCCAGGGGCGTTCGTCGACGAACAAAGGGCAGCCCATGCAGTCGTGAATCTCCAGGTGCTCGGCCAGCCCGTCGACCAATCCGTCATACGGGTCGGGCAATTCGCAGTTGTTGGGAAAACGCGTAGGGCCGGGGCTGCTGAGCAGGATTTCAAAGCGCGGGTGCTCGCTGATTTTAAAGCGCCGCCCCAGCGTATCCAGGCTCAGGCCGTCTACCGCCAGTGGCACCAGCCATTCGCCGTCCAGGCGCAGCAGGGCCGCGGCGTCGCACGGCAGCACGGCGCGCATGGCTTGCAGCAAGCGCCGGTAACGTTCGCTTTCGGGCAGGTCGCGGGACAAGTCCGCTACCAGCGGGAGCAGGGCTGTGAGAAGCAATTTTGCAGTCATTTTGACCTCGTGTAGTCGAAGTGACTATAGATCAGCATGTGTCATAGTGACTACATTGTTTTTAAGTGTTTGATTTTAAAGGGTTTAAAGGTTGGCACGAAAACTGATGGTTAAACGGTAATCCATTTTTACCTACATGTTCAGGAGTCAACTTTATGCTTACTGCTCAAGACCGTGCCATCGTTAAGTCCACTGTGCCGCTGCTCGAAAGTGGTGGCGAGGCGTTGATGACACACTTCTATAACATGATGCTCACCGAATACCCGCAAGTGCGCCCGCTGTTCAATCAGGCTAACCAGGCCAGCGGCGACCAGCCACGTGCCTTGGCCAATGGCGTCTTGATGTACGCCCGGCACATTGACCAACTGGATCAGTTGGGTGACCTGGTGGCGCGAATCATCAACAAACACGTTGCGCTGCAAATTCTCCCGGAGCACTACCCGATTGTCGGCAGTTGCCTGCTGCGGGCCATTGAAGAAGTGCTGGGCAGCGACATTGCAACCCCACAGGTGCTGGCCGCCTGGGGCGCCGCTTACAACCAGCTGGCGGATATCTTGATTGGCGCAGAGGCTGCCATTTACGACGAAAAAGCCGCTGCACCGGGTGGCTGGCGTGGTGGCCGTGCTTTCAAACTGGCCGCCAAGCTTGAAGAAAGCGCAGAAATCACCTCGTTCTACTTCCGCCCGGTGGATGAGCAGCCGATTCTTGAGTTTGAACCTGGCCAGTACATCGGCCTCAAGCTCAACATCGATGGCCAGGAAGTGCGTCGCAACTATTCGCTGTCGGCGCTGGCCAAAGTGGGTCGCTACCGGATCAGCGTCAAGCGCGAGCCGGGCGGTGTGGTGTCGAACTATCTGCATGACCGGCTGCAAGTGGGCGACATCGTTGAGCTGTTTCCGCCTGCAGGTGAGTTCACCTTGGCTGCCAGCGAAAAACCTCTGGTGTTGATCAGCGGCGGGGTGGGCATCACGCCTACGTTGTCGATGCTGGAGGCGGCGCTGGCCACGCAACGGCCGATCCGCTTCATTCACTGTGCGCGAAATGCACAGGTGCATGCCTTCCGTGGCTGGATTGAAGAACTGGCTGCGCAGCATCCGCAATTGCAGCGCTTTTATTGCTACGAGCAAGCAGACCCCTTGGCTGACCACGTGGGGTTGCTGACGCAAGAGGTGCTGGGCGAATGGCTGGGCGAGGAGCGCGATGTCGATGCGTATTTTCTGGGGCCTAAAGGCTTTATGAGCGCCGTTAAGCGTCATTTGAAGGCGCTGGGCGTGCCTGAGCAGCAAAGCCGCTATGAGTTCTTTGGGCCGGCTGCGGCGCTGGAGTAAGCGCCAGGGTTGTATACGTCGCTGCCGGCGTTAAAGAGGGTTGTGGGGGGGCTTTGAGATAACGGCTTGCTCCGCAACCCTTCGCAGCCTTCGGCAGCGACTACGGATTTGTGTACGACGACTTAATCATCTATTAATCCTTCTGCGACACCTTGCCTACACAGTTCTCCTACATTCAGGTCGTTGTTCTGGGTGTAAACTGCGCGCCTTAGTGGCTGCGGCTTAACTCCAAAATAACCTGGCAAAGGGAAGCAGGATGACGGATGAAATGATACGACTGAGCCGCGAGAAGCGCTTTTTGGTCTTGCTCGGGGTTATCTGTCTGGCGCTGATTGGTGGCGCGTTGTATATGCAAATCGTGCTCGGTGAGGCGCCTTGCCCGCTGTGCATCCTGCAACGCTACGCTTTGCTGTTGATCGCGATCTTTGCCTTTATCGGCGCGGCGATGCCGACACGGCGCAGCCTGACCATTTTTGAAGTGCTGGTGGTGCTCAGCGCCATAGGCGGGGTGATCGCGGCCGGGCGGCACGTGTTTATCCTGGCCAACCCTGCGGTGAGCTGCGGCATTGACGTGCTGCAACCGATCGTAGACGGCCTGCCACTGGCGACGGTGTTCCCGCTGGGCTTTCAGGTTGAGGGCTTCTGCTCTACGCCATACCCGCCGGTGTTCGGCCTGTCGCTGGCGCAATGGGCGCTAGTGGCCTTTGTGCTGACCAGCGTGCTGGTGCCGTTGGGAATCTACCGGAACCGCAAAAAACACGGCTAAAACGCCACGTTTGGATTGATCCGCCCCGCACTTTTCCTGAGAATGCGGGGCGTTTTTTTGTCCGCGCAAAAATGTCAACAGGATGTGAATCGGCACACTAAAGTGATAGCTGACTTGTGCGACATATTGTCACGCTAAAAGTGTCGCAGAGAGCGATTCCTGTAGGACAGGTGAGCACGAATTACGTTCGGAGCGATTTATCCCCTGATCGTTTTTTTTGCAGATCAGATGATTGAAATTGCCCTTGGGCGTCTCCATGGGAATCGGCTGTAAGCCTCTTCACTTGGGCGTTTGGGGGGATTCACCCGCCCTGTGCGTGCGCCAAAAAGGGGCATATCAGCTGCGGGCTTTTGACGTGCTACATGCATTTTAAGGAGGCATATGCCGGTGTAATGGGCAACAATAGTGAGGGATTGTTACCGAAGTCGTGAAGAATTATTTCTGGATGAGACATGGTTTGTAGAGAGCTTCCTAACTACAATCGCCTGCACTGAACGTCCAGCCTGCTCACCTCCGAGCCCAAGCGGGTAGTCGGCGGTCGTCTGGGCAGTTCACAACAGGCGTCACATGCGACTCCCAGGTACTGGCAACCCTTCTAAGTTCCGCCACAAATGGAATTGTCTGTAGTAAGGCGATTGACCACGTATCGAATAAGAAATCACTGCTAACCCGGGATTGCGTATTCACCTGAAGGTGATGAGCAGGCATTTATTCAAGCCCGGAAAAGAGCCAACCCTTGGTAGGGTGAAGTGTTGGCGAAAAAAACCAACTGCATTGTGCAAGCTGTTTTAGAGGTCGTGAGATGACTAAAAAAAGGTACCCCAGACTCCTTGGCTTATTGCCACTTTTCGGCACGTTGCTGCTGGGAGGCTGCAATTGGACATTGCTCGATCCGGTGGGGCAGGTAGGGATCGAAGAGCGGAATCTGATCATCACTGCAACATTGCTGATGCTTCTGGTCGTGGTCCCGGTCATCTTGATGACCCTGATCTTCGCGTGGAAGTATCGCGCGTCGAACAAAAACGCCACATACGCTCCAAAATGGTCGCACTCCACCAAGATCGAAGTCGTGATCTGGACTGTGCCAATTCTCATCATCATCGCCCTGGGCGTGATTACGTATAAGTCGACCCACGCGCTGGACCCTTACCGTCCGCTTGAGTCCGACGTCAAGCCGGTCACCATTGAAGTGGTAGCACTGGACTGGAAATGGGTATTCATCTACCCGGAGCAAGGTATCGCTACCGTTAACAAGATCGTGTTCCCAGCCAACACGCCTGTTAACTTCCGCATTACCTCTGACTCTGTGATGAACTCGTTCTTCATTCCAGGTCTGGGTGGTCAGATCTACGCCATGGCGGGTATGACGACTAAGCTGCACTTGATTGCCAACAAAAACGCAGAGATGGATGGCATTTCGGCCAACTACAGCGGCGCTGGCTTCACTGGCATGAAATTCAAGGCGATCGCGACTTCCGAGGAAGATTTCAACGCCTGGGTAGCTGAAGTCAAAGCATCACCTAAACAGCTTGATAACGCTGAGTACGCGGCGTTGGAAAAACCAAGCGAGAACAACCCTGTAGAGCTCTACTCCACCGTTACTCCGAACCTGTTCCAGCTCATCATCGACAAGTATGAAGGGATGAACCCGGGCAAGTTCGTGAAGCACGAGAAGAAAGAAGAGTCCGGGACCCAAGGTTTGGACAACACCTCGAATTCAGCTGCCGGGGCAGAGGAGTAAACGATGTTTGGTAAATTAAGTCTGGACGCCATACCGTTCCACGAGCCGATAGTGATGGTTACCGTCGCTATGATTCTGCTCGGCGGATTGGCGCTCGTCGCTGCAATCACGTATTTCAAAAAGTGGAACTACCTGTGGTCCGAATGGCTAACGTCAGTCGACCACAAGAAAATTGGCGTGATGTACATCATCGTTGCCATGATCATGCTTCTGCGCGGCTTTGCCGACGCCGTCATGATGCGTACCCAGTTGGCCATGGCCACCGAGGGTTCACCTGGCTACTTGCCGCCTGAACACTATGACCAGATCTTCACCGCTCACGGTGTGATCATGATCATCTTCATGGCGATGCCATTCTTCACCGGCCTGATGAACCTTGCAGTGCCGCTGCAGATCGGCGCGCGTGACGTTGCCTACCCATTCCTGAACTCCCTGAGCTTCTGGCTGCTGGTATCCGGTGTGGTACTGGTCAACCTGTCGCTGGGCGTCGGCGAATTCGCCAAAACCGGTTGGGTTGCTTACCCGCCTCTGTCGGGCCTGCAGTACAGCCCTGGCGTGGGTGTGGACTACTACATCTGGGCGCTACAGTTATCAGGGCTAGGTACGACGTTAACCGGGGTGAACTTCCTGGCGACCGTGCTGAAAATGCGCGCTCCAGGCATGAAACTGATGGACATGCCGATCTTCACCTGGACCTGCACCTGGGCAAACGTTCTGATCGTGGCTTCGTTCCCGATCCTGACCGCTACCCTGGCACTGCTGACGCTTGACCGTTACCTGGATTTCCACATTTTCACCAACGAACTTGGTGGCAATCCAATGATGTACGTGAACCTGTTCTGGGCGTGGGGTCACCCTGAGGTATACATCCTCATTCTGCCGGCGTTCGGGATCTTCTCTGAAGTCATCTCGACCTTCACTGGCAAGCGTCTGTTCGGTCACCACTCGATGGTTTACGCCTCCGGTGCGATCTCGGTACTGGGCTTCATGGTTTGGCTGCACCACTTCTTCACCATGGGTTCGGGTGCCAGCGTCAACGCCTTCTTCGGTCTGGCGACGATGCTGATTTCCATCCCGACGGGTGTGAAGCTATTTAACTGGCTATTCACCATCTACCGCGGCCGTCTGCAGTTCACCAGCCAGGTCATGTGGACCTTGGGCTTCATGGTGACCTTCGCAATCGGTGGTATGACCGGCGTACTGCTGGCCATCCCGGGTGCTGACTTCGTTCTGCACAACAGCCTGTTTGTAATTGCTCACTTCCACAACGTGATCATCGGTGGTGCTGTATTCGGCTACATCGCTGGTTTCAGCTTCTACTTCCCTAAAGCGTTCGGCTTCAAACTGAACGAGAAGTGGGGCAAGGCTGCATTCTGGTTCTGGATCATCGGCTTCTTCATCGCCTTCATGCCGCTCTATGCACTGGGCTTCATGGGCATGACCCGTCGTCTGAACGCCACGACCAACCCTGAGTGGGTGCCTTACCTGTACGTTGCTGCGGTTGGTGCTGCCCTGATTGCTGTGGGTATCGCTTGCCAGTTGATCCAGCTGTACGTCTCGGTTCGTGACCGTAACAAACCAGAGAACGCCTGCGAATTCGGCGATCCATGGAATGGCCACACCCTGGAATGGTCGACTTCGTCGCCACCTCCGTTCTACAACTTCGCTGTTGTGCCAACCGTTCACGGCATTGACGCATTCACCGAAGCCAAAGAAGACGGTACTGCTTACAAGGCTCCGGCCAAGTACTCGCCGATCCACATGCCTAACAACACCGCTACCGGTGTGGTAATGGGCGCACTGCTGACCGTGTTCGGTTTCGCAATGATCTGGCACATCTGGTGGCTGGCTATCGCGAGCCTCGCTGGCACCGTTGTGTACTTCGTTATACACGCTGCCCGTGATGACCAAGGCTACATGGTGCCGGTGGAAACCATCGAGCGCATCGAAGCCGAGCAGCACAAGCGTCTGTTGGCCGCCAAAGTAATTCCGGCCGACCGTGTTGAAACCAAGTTGGGGCAGGCATAAACCATGTCGAACATAGCGACCAATGCTGGACACGCCCATGACCATGGGCACGATGACCACCATCACGACGCGGGCGAGACTACCGTATTCGGTTTCTGGCTCTACCTGATGACCGACTGCATCATCTTTGCATCGCTCTTCGCGGTATACGCAGTACTGGTAGGTAACGTAGCGGGTGGCCCGTCGGGCCACGACATCTTTGAACTGCCGTACGTGCTGGGTGAAACCGCACTGCTGTTGTTCAGTTCGATCACGTATGGCTTTGCCATGCTCGCGTTCTACAAAGGCAACAAAGGCGGCGTTCTGGGCTGGTTGGCCATTACCTTCCTGCTGGGTGCCGGCTTCATCGGCATGGAAATCAACGAATTCCACCTGTTGATCTCCGAAGGTTACGGTCCGCACCGTAGCGGCTTCTTGTCGGCGTTCTTCACCCTGGTCGGTACCCACGGTCTGCACGTGACCTGCGGTCTGATCTGGATGGCGATCATGATGTATCAGGTCAACCAACACGGCCTGACTTCGACCAACAAAACGCGTCTGAGCTGCCTGAGCTTGTTCTGGCACTTCCTGGACGTGGTGTGGATCTGCGTATTCACCGTTGTTTACCTGATGGGGACTCTGTAAATGGCTAACGCACATTCTGACGGCGCGAACCACGGCAGCGTGAAGTCCTACGCAACTGGCTTCATCTTGTCGGTGATCCTGACCGCAATTCCGTTTTGGCTGGTGATGAACCCGATCCTCGCCAAATCGACCACTCTGGCGATCGTTCTGTTGACCGCAGTGATCCAGGTTGTTGTTCACCTGGTGTACTTCCTGCACATGGACCGTTCCCCGGAGCAACGCAACAGCGTTGCAGCGCTGGTCTTCTCGGCGCTGGTTATTGTTCTGCTGGTGGGCTTGTCCCTGTGGATTATGTTCAGCATCCACGCTGAAATGATGGCGAAGTGAGGTAAACCCGATGTCCTTTAAGCACTTTATCCAAATCACCAAACCGGGGATCATTTTCGGTAACGTGCTTTCTGTGGCAGGTGGGTTCTTCCTGGCCTCGAAGGGGCATTTTGATCTTGCCCTGTTCCTGGCTGCGGTGATTGGCACCTCCTTGGTGGTGGCGTCCGGTTGCGTGTTTAACAACTGCATCGACCGTGACATCGACATCAAGATGGACCGCACCAAAAACCGCGTACTGGTGCAAGGCCTGATCTCGGCCAAGGTGGCGTTGCTTTACGCCACCTTGCTGGGGGTTGCAGGGCTTGTGCTGCTGTATCGCGTGGCCAACCCGCTGGCGGCCTTGTTCGCCGCGATTGGCTTCGTGATCTACGTCGGTTTGTACAGCCTGTACTTTAAGCGCAAGTCGGTACACGGCACGCTTATCGGCAGCCTGTCGGGTGCAATGCCACCGGTTATTGGTTACGTCGCCGTGAGCAATCACTTCGACATGGCCGCACTGACTTTGCTGGTGATGTTCAGCCTGTGGCAGATGCCGCATTCGTACGCTATCGCGATCTTCCGCTTCAATGATTACCTGGCCGCATCGATTCCGGTGTTGCCAGTGAAGCGCGGGATCAAAGTGGCCAAGAAGCACATCCTGCTATATATCCTCGCGTTCCTGATCGCGACCCTGATGCTCACCCTCGGCGGTTACGCCGGCATGAGCTACATGGCCGTGGCAGCCGCGATGGGCATGTACTGGCTGTACATGGCGTGGACCGGCTACAAAGCCGTCGACGACAAGGTCTGGGCACGCAAGCTGTTCGTGTTCTCGATCTTCACCATCACCGCCCTGAGCGTCATGATGTCCCTGGACTTCAAAGTGCCGACCGAGTTGCTACTGACTTACGCGCACTAAGCCACCAGGCTTAAAAAACCCCGCCTTCGAAAGAAGCGCGGGGTTTTTTTATGGCGGTTGAAAACCCATCAGTCATGGATGCAGGCATATGGCCGAGGGGCAAATCTTCGGAAAGCTACGCGTACTACAAACCAAACGGATCCTTCTGACAGGGTAGTTCCGCACCCCCTCGGCATACTGGCTGGGCACCGCTAACTGGCAATTTGACAGTTAGCGGGCACTCAACCTTCCTCCACCAGGATGCCGACATGACCCTATTACACAACAACGCTCACGCCTTGCCCGGTGCCTGCGTATGAAGCGCATGAACATCACCGTCGGGTCCAGGACCACGGTGGGCGGCGTGGTGGTGTCGGGCTGGGAACTGATGACAATCAACGATCAGATTCTGGCCCGCGAAGGTGACAGCATCGAGTGCCCGGTGTGCGGCAGCACAGGCGTTATCGTACTGTGCGGTCCGCGCCATGATGAATCACTGGGAGGGCGGCAAGCCGCGCTGGAAGGGGATTTGTGCCAGTGCCTGTGCCGTCCTGCGCCGCGCTTGATCCCTGATCAATACATCAGAGGCCAAGTGCTGGGAGATACCAGAGGGCCTCAGCAGAGTTACATGGAGTATTTGGCTCAGTGGCCCGAATCGCCGGCACCTAAAAAAACAGCGCCCGCCAGTGCTGAACCCGAGCTGGAAGAAGAGGACGAAGAAGAGGAACTGGAGTCCGGCATCACCTTGCATGTGGGTCTGTTCTTCGATGGCACCGGTAATAACCAGGGCAACAGTGAAGCGGCGAAAGGGTGCCTGGCCATTAGCTTGGGTATGGCTGAACAGGAAGGCGCGGATATACGTCAGCATTGCGCGAGCTTTGGCTTTGACGGTAAAGGAAACTCGCCGGATAACAGCTATAGCAACGATGTCACCAATGTGGCGCGGCTTTATGAGCTGTATCCGGATCATGCGGATACGCAATTGCTGCAGGAAGCGGAAGAGGCTTTTTTAAAGGTCTATCTCGAAGGTATCGGTACAGTCACCGGTCAGGCTGACTCGCTCTATAGCCAGGGCAGCGGTCAAGGCAGCTCAGGGGTTGTGGCGAGAGTTGAGCAAGCACCTGCCCTGATTTTGGAGCAGATTCGAAGTCTGCAAGACAACAATCCCGGCCTGACCATTTGGCGAATCGTCATTGATTTGTTTGGCTTCAGTCGCGGTGCCGCTGCCGCACGGCATTGCGCCAATGACCTGCTAAAGGGGCCGAAAAGCCTTATCGCCCAATCGATCCCTCCGGGAACGAAGGGCTTGTCTGATGGCTTTAGATGGCGCCACCGAACAGATTTCAACCTCAACTTTATCGGCCTGTTTGATACGGTGCCTGGGGTGGTTGCGCCCTTAAGCGGCGACTTTAGCCCGCATAACGCCAGTAACCCTGGCCTCAACCTGCACCTTGCTCCGGGCATTGCGCGTTATGTGGTGCAATTTGTGGCGCGCCACGAATATCGTCATAACTTCTCACTGGTTCGTACCGACAATGACATCGAGCTGCCCGGCGTACACTCCGATATTGGTGGCGGTTATTTGCCTTTGGCCACCGAAAAAGTGCTGCTGAGCAGACCCCAGAGCAGTCAGGTGCCTGTCGACATGCCAGAAACCTCCACGGTCGCTTATGACCGAGCCCGTCAGCTCATGGGGGTTATGCTGCCGGATCTTGAGCCCTATCTGCAGCGCTGGAGTGTCGACACATGGGCGGTGGTTCTGCCTTATAACAAACGCCGTGACATGTTTGCCGAGAAACGCGTGTATGCCGCCCTTCGCAGTGAGCGGCAAGTGCATGGTCAGTTGTCACTGATTTACTTGCGGGCCATGCGCGAGCTGGGAATACGAAACGGGGTTCCATTTGATGTTGTTCCAGACACTTCTGCGTTTGCCTTACCGGCAGACCTGCACACTATCGCTGTAAAGCTTCAGGCGTACGCCGTTGGCGACAGTTTTCCCGGACTGACACATGAAGAGGTGGCTTTACTACAGCGCAAATACGTCCACTTATCGGGCAATTGGAATGCCGCCTGGGGCAAGCACAACAGCGACATTGAGGTGCTGTTTATCAATCGGCCGGCTGCGGGCGGTAAACGTGCGGTACATCCCAATGAGTAAATTAAAACTATTGGTCGTATGCGGTGTACTTGGGTTGATGGTGGGCTGTGTCAAGGGCAACAACGGGTTGCCCTATGAGGGTTGGCGTCTTGGGCTGTTTGCCCCCAACTACATGCAAGTATGGATCGAAACCGCAGACGCGGTGGATGTGCGGGATCGTGTATTCAAGCGAGCTATGAGCGGAGGTGCCTCTATCCAGACCCCAAAAAACCTCAAGGGCAACCCACGCGGGTGGCCCAGCTACCCTGGTTGGGGCGCAGGTAAGTATGTTTATGGCGCTGCGGTACCGCGCTTGATCTATGTGCGCTGGCAATCACTGGTGGAGCCGCAAACTTACGAGGCTTATATAGTGATCCCTGAGGCCATTCAGCAGGCCATGGTCAAATCGGAGAAAGCCTTTTGTGAGTTCGATACCAAATGGATCACCGGTTACCGTAAAGGCGTGACCGTAGGGCTGGCTCCCGGCGGTATTGCCAAGGTGTGGATTACTGGCCCTTGCGTCAGCCCAATCGAAGTGGCCAGGGTTCAGGGAGAAGTCGTTAAAGAGGGGCCTGATGGCGGTCGATCTGGTGGCAATTATGCCTTGCCCTTAAAACCAGAAACAAAAGCCTACATCGAAAAATACGGGGTGCCGTATGGCTCTTGGTAAAGGGCCGCCGCACACGTGCGGAGCATCCCAATGACTACATTCAAGCTGCTATGGGTGTGCGTTGTGTTTGGGGTGATGGTGGGCTGTGCCAAGGGCAGTAATGGGTTGCCCTATGATGCATGGCGCTTAGGGCTTGGAGCCCCCGATTACATGGAAGTATGGATCGAAACCGCAGATGCAGTTGATGTGCGGGACCGTGAATTCAGGCGTGCCATGAGCGGAATAGCCGCTATCAATACACCTAAAAACCTCAAAGGTAATCCTCGTGGCTGGCCCGGCTACCCCGGTTGGGGCGCAGGTAAGTATATTTATGGCGCTGCGGTACCGCGCTTGATCTATGTGCGCTGGCAGTCGTTGGTGGAGCCGCAAACCTACGAGGCTTATATCGTGATCCCCACAGCCATTCAGCAGGCCATGGTCAGGCCTGAAAAAGCTTTTTGTGCCGCCGATGCCAAATGGATCACCGGTTACCGTAAAGGCGTGACGGTAGGGTTGGCTCCCGGCGGTATTGCCAAAGTGTGGATTTCAGGCCCTTGTGTCAGCCCAATCGAAGTGGCCAGGGTTCAGGGCGAAGTCGTTAAGGAAGGGCCTTCTGGCGGCCAGACTAATGGCAAATATGCCTTGCCGTTAGAACCAGAAACAAAAGCCTACATCGAAAAATACGGGGTGCCTTATGGCTCTTGGTAAAGAGCCACCGAGGCGATAACGCGGTATTCAGCAGCGGATGACTCACTACGCGCCACTGACCATGGCTTTAGCGTGTTAGTGCGCGACAGGGTTTGTGTCAGCTTTCAAGCCCGCCTTCCAGGGTGTGTATTCAATTCGGTGCACCAGGCTGGTCAAACCCGTGGCCTTGAAGCCCGGCATGGCGCTCATGTCGGTCTGTTTGCAGCGGGCGATCAGTGCGCGGAGTAAAACATCGTCCTGCTTGAACTCGGCCCGGCGCAGTACATGAGGGGCAAGGCTGGCCGCGCACTCCTGTACATGGCCACTGTTGTCGGTCATGACGATCAAGGTTGCAACACCGATGCTGTCGACAGGCAGCGGTGCGAACAGTTGCTGGTACAGAAAATCGTCTTGCGTCTTGGCTTGCACGGCCTCGTCGCGTTTGAGGCGTTGCTCGTCGCTCATCCCGGTCAGTGGGCCAACCGCTATCGGCGCAACCACTGTTGCCGTGCGCTTCTTTGGGTTGATTAATGACGATGGCAACTCGGGGAGTACGGCCGTCCAGCAGATTGGCAGCAGGTCTTTGGCCAGTTTTGCGTTGTAAGGGTAGAGTTTCGGGTCGAATTTGCGGTTGATCTGGGTGTCGCAACCGATCACCCGATTATGTTCATCCAGGGTGATTTTCAGATTAAAACTGCCAGTGCGGCCCTCGGTATTGGCCAGATTGCCTGCAGGGCGCAGCACCCTGGTCATCAGCACTTCGTACAGTGCGCGTTGCCGGGCCTGTTCATTTTCCTGCGTGGGAGTGAGCGTAGTCGCGCTGGTATCCGTGGCAGTGGACTGGCAGCCCGCCAGCAGCAGGCCAGCAAGCGTGAGGGGGAATGCGCGTTTGAACATGACGATCCTTGTGCGAGAGACAGGCCCGGTCGAGTGTTTGTCGACGTTTAGCGGGCCGCAGTCTATCTCAGTCAGGATGCTTCATGCACATGAGATCTATTCGTATTTGTTGGGGCGTGGCGCCATCGTCGTTTGAGGTCGAACGCGGGCCTGCAAGCCGGAGGCGCCTGAGCGCCTCCGGTTAATCGCAATGGATCAGAACAACCATTGAGCGCCGATGGAGTAGCCGGTCTGGCTGCCTTCATCGTTGCCCAGGCGGCCATTGATCTCGGCATACAGCCCCAGTTGCGGGGTGATGGCGAGTTGGCTGCCGAGCTGGGCACGGCCATAGCTCTTGTCGACGCTGCCCAGGTGCGCGCCGCGTGCCTGGCCGTCGGCGCGGCTGGTGAGGAGGATGTCATCCAGACGCCCGTCACCCATTTCCTTGACCCAGGCGATGTCGCCGTAAGGTTGCAGACTCATACCGGCTGGCAGGTCGAACGTGCCGCGGGCACGCCAACCGAGGCTGGCTTGCACAGAGTCGAAACTCTGCTCTTCGTAGCTCAGGGCGGTGCGCAGGTCTTGTTTCTCATGGAACGAGTCGATGCGGTAGTGGTTGTAATCCAGGCCTGCGAACGGGCCGCTTTTGAGCGCGCCGAAATCAAAGTCATAGCCGCCGATCACGCGGGCACCCAGGCTGAGTGCGTCCGTCTTGCCGGTCAGTTTCTGGCTCAGCAGCACAGGGCCGCCGTTGGCCTGAATCACCAGATTACGTTTGCTGTCGAACTGGGTAGTGCCAGCGCTCAAGTCTCCGGCCAGCCAGAGTGGGCCGCCATCGTTGAGCAAGGCGTAGACCGCTGCCTGCCAGCTTTCGCTGTCGAGTTTGCCGCCGCGTTCCAGTTTGTCTCGCCCGTTCAGGTAGCTCAGGCTGGCGCCTACGCTCAGGCTGGAAGTCAGTTGGTAGTCGCCCAGCGCATGCAAGCCAAGACGGCGACCTTCGTTGAACGGGCCGCTGTCTGCGCTATATTCGCCATCGATACCGATTTCGCCATCAAAACTGCCGACGTCGCGGCTGGCCGCTTGCAACGTCAACCAGCGGCGATCCAGCAGATTGACCTGGGCCTGATGCTGGCGTTGCAGGTTGTCTTGCTGAGCGCGTGCGACCGCGCCGCCCGAAGCGGTGGAAGCCATCAAGTCAGCGTTGGTCAACTCCAGCACCAGTCGGCTGAGCAGTCGCGAATAGTCGCGCAGGCGCTGGTCGATGCGTTCCTGGCCGAAGGCGTTGGTGAGCACGGCTTCGTTATCTTTCTTCGGGTCATGCCAGGTCGAACCGCCAGGAATGGCCGGGTTATCGGTCTGGGTGTAGCCATCCTGATCCCCCAGTTCCCAGTTGGTGGCTTCGACGTAGAGCACCGGGATATTCAGCTTTTCAAACGATTCGCCATCACTGCAGCAACCGGTGCCAGCCGGGTAGGCGGCATCGAGGCCAGGGTTGCTGAACAGGTTGATGTTGAGCTCTTTGGCGAGCTTGAACGCGTGCTCACGCAATGAGGCCAGGCCCGGATTGCTGACGCTGTTTTTACCCGAGTGGGCGTACATCATGTCGCCGGTAATCAGGCTGTCGAGGTTGATCATGGCCAGCATGTTCTCGCGCTGGCTGGCGCTCAAGCTGTTGACGAAGGCTTTGGAGCCTTGCAGGCCTTCTTCTTCCGCACCAAAACCAATCACTTGCAGGCCGTATTCGAGCGGTACGCCGTTGAGGTTACGAGCGATTTCGGTGAGCACGCTGGCGCCAGAACCGTTGTCATCCAGACCTTGCAGGGTCGGGCGGCCAAAGTACGTGTCGAAATGCGCACCGACCACCACGTATTGCGGCTTGCTACCCGCCGCGTAGGCCACCACGTTTTGCGAGCTGCGGCTGTTACCGGCCCCCCAGGAAAAATCCTGGCGGCTGATGCTGTAAGCATCGCCCATCTGGCTTTGCATCCAGTCGGCGGCACCGGCAAAGTTGGCCGTGCCCCGGTAGCGGCCGGGGTAGTCGTTAATCAGCTTATCGAGGGTAGTTGCAGCATGTTCGCCGTAGTTATAGGCATGGCCTTGGGTTGACAGCAGGGCGCCGGCAACGCTGACAGCGAGTGCGAGGGGTTTGATCACAACGTCTTCCTTGGAGTTATTAGAGGTTTAGCGATTTATCCTGTTGCAGGATGTGCGCCCTCTATTGGGCGTGTACGGCAGATTGACGCACTGTATTAATCCTTTGTCGCTCCTATATAAACGGGCGCACTTTTTTGCGCCCGAACACGATCATCCCGATCAGGGCGTGACTCAAAATCGGGCAGGATTATGCGGCAGTGATGCGAAAAGTAGCACTGTGCTATCGACTGTTCAGCTCATAAACGTCTGTAGGAGCGAGCTTGTCTCGCGATCTTTTGATCTTTAAAAGATCGCGAGACAAGCTCGCTCCTACAGCAGGATGCAGCCTATGGCATCAATGCAGTATCTGGCTCAAAAACAGCCGGGTTCGTTCATTTTGCGGGTTATCGAAGAAGGCATCAGGCGCTGCCTGCTCGACGATTTCACCTTTGTCCATGAAGATCACCCGGTCGGCCACGGTGCGGGCAAAGCCCATTTCATGGGTCACACAGAGCATGGTCATGCCGTCTTCGGCCAGGCCGATCATGGTGTCCAGAACCTCTTTGACCATTTCCGGGTCCAGTGCTGACGTCGGCTCATCGAACAGCATGATGGTCGGCTTCATGCACAAGGCGCGGGCGATGGCCACGCGCTGTTGTTGACCGCCGGACAACTGGCCGGGGTACTTGTGGGCCTGCTCCGGAATACGCACGCGCTCCAGATAATGCATGGCGATTTCTTCGGCTTGGCGCTTGGGCATCTTGCGTACCCACATCGGCGCCAGCGTGCAGTTTTGCAAAATGGTCAGGTGCGGGAAGAGGTTGAAGTGCTGGAACACCATGCCCACTTCACGGCGAATGGCCTCGATCTGTTTGAGATCGTTGGTCAACTCCACGCCATCGACCACGATGCGCCCTTGCTGGTGCTCTTCAAGGCGATTAAGGCAGCGGATGGTAGTAGATTTGCCCGAGCCCGACGGGCCGCACAGCACGATTCGCTCGCCTTGGTTGACGTTCAGGTTGATGTCTTTCAACACGTGAAACTGGGCGTACCACTTGTTGACGTCCTGCATCTGGATAATCCCGGCAGGGCTGACAGGGTGTTTGTTTGCTTGATTCATTGCAGAACTCCTAACGTTTATGACCGGTGTCGAGCTTGCGTTCCAAATGCATGGAGTAGCGCGACATGGCAAAACAGAACATCCAGAACACCAGGGCGGCAAACACATAGCCTTCAGTGGCCATGCCCAACCATTTAGGGTCGGCGGCGGCTTGTTTGACGCTGTTGAGCAGGTCAAACAGACCGATGATGATGACCAGGCTGGTGTCCTTGAACAGCGCAATAAAGGTGTTCACGATGCCCGGAATCACCAGCTTCAAGGCTTGCGGCAAAATCACCAGGCCCATGCTGCGCCAGTAACCCAGGCCCATCGCTGCGGCTGCTTCGTACTGGCCTTTGGGGATGGCTTGCAGACCGCCGCGCACCACTTCAGCCACGTAGGCTGACTGGAACAGAATCACGCCGATCAACGCCCTTAGCAGCTTGTCGAAGTTCATGCCTTCGGGCAGGAACAGCGGCAGCATCACTGACGACATAAACAGCACCGTGATCAATGGCACGCCGCGCCAGAACTCGATGAAGGTCACGCACACCACGCGAATCGCCGGCATGTTCGAACGGCGCCCCAACGCGAGCACGATGCCTAAGGGCAACGCGCCTGCAATGCCTACGGTGGCGATCACCAGTGTCAGCATCAGGCCGCCCCATTGGCTGGTCGTCACGCTGGTCAGGCCCCAATAGCCGCCATGCAGCAGGGTGAAGGCCAAAACCGGGTAAACCACCAGAAAGCCCAGCCCGTAAATGGCCTTGTGCGTGAAGCGAGAGATAAACAACGGCGCCGCGCCGATGACGGCCAGCCACACGGTCAGGTCAACGCGCCAGCGCAGGTCAGCGGGGTAGTAGCCATACATGAACTGCCCGAAGCGCTGCTGAATGAACACCCAGCACGCGCCTGACCCGGTGCAGTCGGCGCGGGTGCTGCCTGTCCAGTTCGCGTCAAGGATGGCCCACTGCACCAGCGGCGGCACTGTCAGGTACAGCAGGTAGAACGCCAGCAACGTCAGCAGGGTGTTGAAAGCACCGCTGAACAAGTGGGTGCGCATCCATGCGATGGGGCCGAACACTTTGTTCGGGGGCGGCAGGTCGGGCTTGAAATGATGAGTCGTCATGGCCGTCTCCTTAGCGTTCGATCAGCGCAATGCGCTTGTTGTAAACGTTCATCAGCAAAGAAATGCTGATGCTGATTGCCAGGTACACGCTCATGGTGATCGCAATGACTTCAATGGCCTGACCGGTCTGGTTGAGCACCGTTCCGGCAAATAACGAGACCATTTCCGGGTAGCCGATCCCGGCCGCCAATGACGAGTTTTTTGCCAGGTTGAGGTATTGGCTGGTCAGCGGCGGAATGATCACCCGCAGGGCTTGCGGGATGATGACCTTGCGCAGCGTCGGCCCCGGGCGCAGGCCCAGGGAGCGTGCGGCTTCGGTCTGGCCATGGCTGACGGAGGTGATGCCTGAGCGCACGATCTCGGCGATAAACGCTGCGGTGTACACCGTCAGGGCCAGGGTAAGCGCCAGCAGTTCTGGTATCAGCACCCAGCCACCGACAAAGTTAAAACCCTTGAGCTCGGGCATTTCCCACTGCAGCGGCGCGCCAAAAATCAGCGCGCATGCCCCGGGAATTACCAGCAGCAAGCCCAGCCCGGCCCAGAACTTATGAAACGGTTGGCCGGTGGCTTCAAAGTGTTGGTTGGCCCGGCGCACCATCAAGCCGACAGCAATGAGGGCAAGCAGCACGCTGCATGCAAAGGGCCAAAAGCCGTCAGCGGCCAGCGCCGCGGGCATGTTCAGACCCCGGCTGCTGACAAAGAAGGTGTCATTGAAGTGATGGCTATTGCGCGGCCCCGGCATGCTCAGGAACACCGCGAAGTACCAGAACAGGATTTGCAGCAGCGGCGGAATGTTACGGAACACTTCCACATACACCGTCGCCAGCTTGTTGATCATCCAGTTGGGGGACAAACGCGCCACGCCGATGATGAAACCGAGGAGGGTGGCCAGAACCACGCCAATTACCGTCACCAGCAGGGTGTTGAGCAAGCCGATGACAAAGACTCTGGCGTAGCTGTCCGATTCTTTGTAATCGATTAAATGCTGCGCGATACCGAAACCGGCACTGCGCTCAAGAAACTCGAAACCCGAGGTGATCCCTCGGTGTTGCAGGTTGGTCTGGGTGTTATTGAACAGGTACCAGCCCAGTGAAACGACCGCCACAATCGTAATGATCTGAAACAGCCACTCACGCACTTTGGGATCGCTGAAGCGCAGCTTCTGCTTGGGTGCGTCGATTAGGTTTTGCATGTAATGCCCCGGAAAAAACCAACAGAACATCGCCCGGCGATCAACCGCCGGGCGACAACGCATTCAACGATCAGCGCACAGGCGGTGCGTATTGAATGCCGCCGTTGTTCCACAGTGCGTTCAGCCCGCGGTCGATTTGCAGAGGGCTGCCTTTGCCCAGGTTTCGCTCAAAGACTTCGCCGTAGTTGCCGACTTGTTTGACGATTTGCACCACCCAGTCCTTGCGCAGCTTCAGGTCTTTGCCGTATTCGCCGTCGGCACCCAGCAGGCGGGCCACGTCGGGGTTCTTGCTGGTTTTGGCTTGAGCTTCCACGTTCTTCGACGTAATGCCCGCTTCTTCAGCGTTGAGCATGGCGTAGCCCACCCAGCGCACGATGGCCAGCCAGTCGTCGTCACCGTTGCGCACGATAGGGCCCAGCGGTTCTTTGGAAATGGTTTCTGGCAGGACAACGTAATCCTCAGGGTGGGCCAGTTTGCTGCGCTGTGCGTAGAGTTGGGACTTGTCGGAACTCAGTACGTCACAGCGGCCGGACTCCAGCGACTTGGCGCTTTCATCGGAGGTGTCGAAGGTGATCGGGCTGTACTTCAGCTTATTGGCGCGAAAGTAGTCGGACACGTTCAACTCGGTGGTGGTCCCGGCGAGGATGCACAGGGTTGCTCCGTCCAGCTCCTTGGCACTTTTTACACCGAGCTTTTTGTTGACCAAAAAACCAACGCCGTCGTAGTAGGCGATAAACCCGGGGAATTTCATGCCCATTCCTGCATCGCGGGAGCTGGTCATGGTGGTGTTGCGCGACAAGATGTCGATTTCGCCCGATTGCAGGGCAGTGAAACGCTCCTTGGCATTCAACTGGCTGAATTTAACCTTGCTGGCGTCACCAAACACGGCGGCAGCCACCGCGCGGCAGACGTCAGCGTCGATCCCCAGGATCTTGCCGTGGGCATCCGGTACCGAGAAGCCCGGTAAACCATCGGAGACACCGCATTGGATAAACCCTTTCTTCTGAATGGCGTCCAGTGTGGCGCCCGCCGAGGCGCCACTGGCAAGACCCATCAGGGACGTGGCGGCGAGTGTGAGCCCAGCAAGTTTCAATCTATTCATTCCAATGCCTCAAGTGATGTTTCATTGTTGTTATCGGATGCTTGAGTGTCTTCGCGTTCAAATAAGTGTTGAGCGAAGTAAGTGCCAGCCTCATTAAATGTGCGGCACTAAGTCAATGAAGGTTTAAATGGGCTAGCCAAGAGCGTTTTTTATAAACAGCCTTTAATAGTGTTTTTTATTCACAGGTACGCCAGAGAGCGTCAGTGCCCTTGCTTGAATAAGTTCTTGAACCAAAGAGGCCCACACTAAACCTTGTGTTGTGCCTCCGGCATAAGTTGCCCCGGCGGCAACACGATTAAATGCACACCAATGCACAATCGACAGGCCATCTTGAGTACCGGGCCGTGTGCATTCAATGATCTGTAAGTTGTCACTTTCGATCGCCTTGGCATAGGCGTTTGGGAAGTGCCGGGCAACAGCGGCCAGGCAGGCGGCGAGTATCTGTTGTTTATCCGCCGGGCTTGCATCGGGTGGTACCTGGCCGCCGGAGACAAGAATGTGGTCTGCGTCCAGGCGGCAATTCATGACGCCGATTGGCAACGCGTAGTGCAACTTGACCCCGCGCAGATCGGCGCCTTCGTTGCCGATAGCGATCAATTTGAAAAACCAGCCAGTGATCGGTAAGACGTCTGGTTGCTCAACGCCCATGGCGGTGATGACGAAGTGCTCTCTGCTCAGTTCGGTAATTTGCCCCCGACTCAGACGCTGGGGCCGGAACTGAACCCCGGCGCGCTGTAAAAGCGTCACCAACTCGGCCATCACCTCGACAAACGCCAGGTCGTAGCCCGATACCTCAATGGCGCGACTGATCCCGGGGATTGCATATCTGGCCTCAAATTGCTGCTGGCTGATCTCCACAAGGTCACCGCCCGGCCTGCCACTCGGCCAGGGGGAGTGTTCAATTGCGCGTTGCTCGCCAATCGCAGCGTCTACGCCTTCGTCGCCCTCCCGATAGGCCCGCACAATCCCCGCCTTGGCGAAGGGGCGCAGTGACGGGTTGTCGGCCAGGAGCTTTTCAAACAGCTCGATGCCTGCGCGATTGCACGCAATGGCCAAGTGTTGATTGGCGGGGAGCAGGTAGTCGTTATGCAGCGGCTTTGCCGCCGTCTCTGTTGCAGACAGATGGCGCATATTGACGTTCTTGTGACTGGCGCCATCGCTCTCCTGATCCCCGCCGTAGACCGTGACCTGATAATTCGCCAGGCGGCACATCACCGCCTGGAGCAGGCCATTGATGCCTCTGCCAATAATCGACACGCTGGGCGCACCGGCCTGTACCGGCTTGGTCGGGATCATCAGTGAGCGGGCACATTGGCGCCTGACAAGGCCGCGCAAGGCGGTGAGGCTCAGTTGCACGCAGACGGCATAGTCAAGGTCGCGATGGCAGGCTTCGGTGGTTGCCGCCTGCGTCGTCAGCGTCGCCGGCTGGCACCACGTTGAGGTGCTACAACCGAGCGCCAGGGTGCGCAGACGAAAGGCATCCAGTGTTGCGGGCCCGTAGTCGACGATCAACTGGATGCCTTGAGCCTTTGCCAGAGCCTGCAACGCCGCATCGCTGAACACCTCCGGTTTGGCGACACAGACCACGCGGGCCTGGGGGTTCAGGCTCTCAATGAGGGCGCGGTCAATGCGCTGTGTGGAGTCCTCATTCAGCGACAAACAGATCGCGACGGCGTTCGCCCCTTGCAGTGCTTCAAGCCAGTCAGCGACAAATGAGACCCGGTTGACCGGTGTTGGCGTTTGGCCTGGGCGCACTAACACCGTGATCCGGATGTCCGGGTTTTGCTCAAGCAACAGGTTAACCAGGGCTTTGCCGACATTGCCGTAGCCGAGCACGCAAACAGCCTGTGCTGTGCCGCCATCGGCCAGTGTCAGCCAGTGGGCGATATAGGCCGCTACATGCGGCGCGTTGACCCCCGGCGTATTGATCACCCGGACATGGTTGGGCGCACACAGGTCCAGTCGCACTTTATCCAGGCTCGAGCCTCTGCGAATCAGCACAAGATCGCCGAATGGGTGGCACGTTCGCCACAGGTCAATGACCTCGGCATCAATGCTTTGATCCCCGACAACGAGGGTTGACGGGCGCAGCAGTGCGATCTGTATCAGCAGTGTTTGTTTGGTTAATGTCGGGGGCAGAAAAATGACATTACTGGGCGCATCGGCTTTCCAGCCACTGGACACTGGTGCGATATGTAATATGTTTTCGGTAGTGGCAATCAGTGATGCAGCAACTGGCGGAACGCAAGAGAGCCTCATGGCGTTATCTCCAACACTTCTGTCCTGTTAATGCCTCACGCAGAGGCACTTAATAAAGTTGGCGTTGCAACAGTAAGCATGGGGTTTATATGAGGGGTGTTGAATACAGGGATTAACGTCAACGGACGTCGAGTGGACTATAACTAGCGTTCAAGGAAAGTTGGGCCGATAACAATATCTTGAACGTGATCATGATTAAGTCCCCTGTGATTTAAAAATGCGTCATCTAATTACCTCGGCAAAACTAGCAGTAACTAGCATCAAGGTCTGTAGGACGCTTCCTAAATTTCAGGATTACTTGATGTGGGTGTCGACTGCGACACCCACATGATCTCTATGGACGCCAGCCCAATTGGCTGGAGATTTGTTGCGAGGCTTCCATCAGTTGTTTGACGTAGTCCTGTTTCAGTTCTTCGCGAAAGCGAAAGCACGGAAAGGACACGCTCATGCCGCCGATCACATGGCCAAAGCGGTCCCTGATCGGCGCCGCCAGGCAGCGCATGTTGTCTTCGAATTCCTCATGGTCTTCGCCATAGCCTTGCTCACGCACCAACGCCAGTTCGTGCAGGTACTCATCAATGCTGGTGAGGGTATTGGCGGTTCGACGCTCAAAACTTTCTTCGCGCAGGTGCGCGAGCAACTCGTCTTCTTCCAGCCAGGCCATCAGCACTTTGCCAATCCCGGTGCAGTACAACGGGGCGCGGCGGCCGATGCGTGAGTACATGCGCAGGTTGTACTTGGAGTCGATCTTGTGCACGTAAACGATGCTGCCCTCGTCGAGGATGCCCAAGTGCACGGTCTCGCCGGTCAGCTCATTGATGCGCCGCATGCCCGGTTCGGCTTCGCGCACGATGTCCAGGTGGGGCAGGGCCTGGGCGCCCAGTTCGAACAGGCGAACGCTGAGGCGGTAGCGGTCTTCGGCATCCTGGACCACATAGCCACGGGCTTTGAGCGACTGCAAAAAGCGGTAAACCGTGCTTTTTGACATGTCCAGCTTTTGCGCGATTTCTGACACGCCGCTTTCTTCAGGGTGTTCGGCCAGGGTTTCAAGCACAGCCATGGTCCGCCCTACGGCCGACACCAGTTCATTGTTTTGGGTGGTGCTGTTGTCCATGGAGGCTCCAACACAATTAAAAAAAACAAGGATATACCCTGGCGAATCGAAACGCTGTTCCATTTTGCTTGACGGTGCTGGAATTAAGATTAGAATCGGCCACAAGCTAAAAAATGAAACGCCGTTTCGAAAACAATAATAGCGCTGCACAAGACCCTCTCTTACGGGTCTGCGTTGACGCAAAACACAAGGCGCGCAGTGATGACAGTAATGCTCGGGCATTGCCCACAGGCCGAACGATCCCGCCCCCTCAAGGTGGCGTTGATTGGCGAGTGCATGATTGAGATGCGCGGTGAGCCGGGGGCGACGTTCAGCCAGACATTTGGCGGCGACACGCTGAATGCAGCGGTCTACCTGGCCCGTGTCAGCCAGGGCAGCGCGATGGGTGTCGACTACATAACGGCTGTCGGTGCAGATGCTTTCAGCGTTGCCATGCGCCAGATGTGGCGCGATGAAGGCGTGGGTGACCAGCACGTTCGGGTGATCCCCGATGCGCTGCCGGGGTTGTACTTTATTCAGACCGACGACCAGGGCGAACGCCGTTTTGCCTACTGGCGTGGCGAAGCCGCCGCCCGCCGGGTGTTCGACGGGCCGCAAGCCGATGCCCTGCTCAGTGCGTTGGCCGATTATGACTATGTGTATGTCAGCGGCATCAGCCTGGCGATCCTCACGCCCGGTGGCCGCGAACGCTTGATGCAAGCCCTGAGCCTGGCCCGAGCGGCCGGTACGCGCATCGTCTTCGACAACAATTACCGCCCCCATTTATGGCCCGACGTACACGCTGCACGCCAGGCGTACAGCGACATGTTGCGCCTGACGGACCTGGCCCTGATCACCTGGGAAGACGACGCCGCGCTGTTCGGTTATGCCGATCACACAGAACTGTTTCGCGCCTATCAAGCCTTCGGCGTGGGCGAAGTCGCGCTTAAACGTGGCGCGGCCTCGTGTTTGATTCAGTGCGCGGCGGGGCACGTTGAAGTGCCCGCCGAACACGTACAGCACATCGTTGACACCACCGCGGCGGGCGACTCGTTTAGCGCGGCGTACCTTGCTTGCCGTTTGCAAGGTGGCGAACCCGCACTGGCGGCGCGCTGGGGCCATCTGCTGGCCGCGCAAGTGGTGCAACACCCCGGGGCGCTGATCCCGCGCGCGGCCATGCCGACACTGAGCATGCCCGCATTGTCTTCTGTGGCTGAGGCTTGAGCGTATGAAAATTGTTGAAGCGCGGGTGATTGTCACTTGCCCTGGGCGCAACCTGATCACCCTGAAAATTGTCACCGACTCCGGCCTGTATGGCATCGGCGACGCGACCTTGAACGGCCGCGAAATGGCCGTGGTGGCATACCTTGAAGAGCACGTTTTGCCTGCCTTGATCGGCCGCGATGCGCAGCGTATCGAAGACATCTGGCAGTACCTGTATCGCGGGGCCTACTGGCGCCGTGGCCCGGTGACCATGACCGCGATTGCCGCCGTTGACGTGGCGTTGTGGGACATCAAGGCCAAGGCCGCCAACATGCCGTTGTACCAGTTGCTGGGTGGCAAGAGCCGCGAGCGGGTCATGGTGTATGGGCATGCCACGGGCAAGGACATCGAGGGCTGCCTGGCCGAGGTCGCCCGCCATGTTGAGCTGGGCTACAAAGCCGTGCGCGTGCAGTGCGGGATTCCGGGTATTGCCACCACGTATGGCGTGGCCAAGCGCAGCGGCGAACGCTATGAACCGGCCGACAGCGACCTGCCCGCCGAGCATGTGTGGGACACCGCCAAATACCTCAATCATGTGCCCAAACTGTTCGCCGCCGTGCGCGAGCGTTTTGGCGATGACCTGCACATTCTGCATGACGTCCATCATCGGTTGACACCCATTGAAGCCGGGCGTCTGGGCAAGGCCGTCGAGCCGTTCAACCTGTTCTGGCTTGAGGACTGCACCCCGGCCGAGAACCAGGAGGCCTTCCGCCTGATCCGTCAGCACACCACCACACCGTTGGCGGTGGGCGAGGTGTTTAACTCGATTCACGACTGCCGCGAGCTGATTCAAGAGCAGTTGATCGACTACATCCGCGCCACGCTGGTGCATGCAGGCGGCATCAGCCATGTGCGGCGGATCGCTGATTTTGCCGCGCTGTACCAGGTGCGCACCGGGTTCCACGGCGCCACTGATTTGTCGCCGGTCACCATGGGCGCGGCGCTGCATTTCGACACGTGGGTGCCCAACTTTGGCATCCAGGAACACATGCCCCACGACCCGTTGACCGAGGCCGTGTTCCCCCACGCCTACCGCTTTGAAGATGGCCATTTCACCCCCGGCGACACCCCGGGCCATGGCGTGGATATCGACGAAACACTGGCCGCCCAATACCCCTACAAACGCGCCAGCCTGCCGGTCAACCGCCTCGAAGACGGCACGCTCTGGCACTGGTAACACACCGTTTAAAGCTTTTTGCGCGACTGTTTAATAACTATAAAAAATTGGGCGTCATGCCTTGGCAGGAGTTATCCGATGAAAGCGTTTCAAGTGAGAGCACCTTTTGAATTCGGCCTGGCTCAGGTTGAAGTCCCGCAGGTCGCCCGTAATGAAGTGAAGGTCGATGTGGCCTACGCCGGTATCTGCGGTTCGGATCTGCACATCATTCACGGGCAGAACGCCTTTGTGCGCTTTCCCCGCGTCACCGGCCATGAGTTTTCGGGCGTGGTGCGCGAAGTGGGCGAAGGCGTAGAGCACATCAAGGTCGGTGACCGCGTGTGCATCGATCCGGTGATCAGTTGCGGCACTTGCTACCCGTGCCGCATCAATCGGCCCAACGTGTGCACCCAGTTGCAAGTGATCGGCGTGCACCGAGACGGCGGTTTCAGCGAGCAAGTCAGCGTGCCAGCGAGCAATGTCCATCGCCTGCCGGATTCGATGTCCCTCAGCCACGCCGCCCTGGTCGAACCTTATTCCATTGCCCTCAACGTGCTGGACCGCATGCAGCCGCACCCCGGCGACAGCCTGCTGATTTACGGCGCTGGAGTGATCGGCCTGACCCTGGTGCAAATGGCCCGCGCATTGGGGCTGACCGACATTACCGTGACCGACGTCATTGATGAGCGCCTTGAAACTGCGCGCTCGCTGGGCGCTACCCGAACCCTTAATGGCAAGGACGTCGACGTTGAAGCGACCATGCGTGAACTGACCGAGGGCCAGGGCGTGCCGCTGATTGTCGATGCCGCCTGCATCCCGGCATTGATGCCGCAAATGGTGCGCCTGGCCTCGCCGGCGGGGCGGATTGGCCTGCTGGGTTTCAACGCCACGCCCACTGACCTGGTGCAGCTGGAAATGATCAAAAAAGAACTCACCCTGGTGGGTTCGCGCCTCAACAACCGCAAGTTCCCACGGGTGATCGAACTGATCGCCAGCGGCAAGTTGCAGGTTCAGGAAATGATCAGCCACCGCGTCGGCTTTGATGACATGCCCGAGGCGATCGCCCTGATCGAAAACCACCCCGAGCAGACTCGCAAAGTGCTGGTGCAGCTCAACACCGCTCATTCCTGAACACCTTAGCTCCATGTGCCCGCTGCTGGGCACCCTCACCGAATAAACATAAAAAGCGGGAGGTTCCAATGTTTGGTCAAGGTCGTACGTTAATCATCATCATGCTGTTCCTGGCAGGCGTCATTAACTACCTGGATCGCTCGGCATTGTCCGTGGCTGCCCCATTCATCCAAAAAGACTACGGTCTGACCACGGGTGAAATGGGCATGATTTTCAGTAGTTTTTTTGTCGGCTATGCCGCCTTCAACTTTATCGGCGGCTGGGCGGCCGACCGCTATGGCGCCAAAACCACGCTGCTGCTGGCGATGGTGCTGTGGTCGCTTTTCAGTGGTTTGACCGTGCTCACGGTCGGCTTCATGTCGCTGGTGTTTATCCGCATTCTGTTCGGCATGGGCGAAGGCCCGCTGAGCGTGACCACCAGCAAAATGGTCAACAACTGGTACACGCCCAAGCAACGGGCGCGGGCGTTGGGTTCCTCCATGTCGGGCACCCCGTTGGGGGGCGCGATTTCCGGGCCGGTGGTGGGTTTTATTGCCATCAGCTACGGCTGGAAGGTCTCGTTCATCATCATTATGTTGATCGGCCTGGTGTGGGCTGCGGTCTGGTACAAGTTCGTCAAGGACAAACCTACCGGCAAGGTTGCGCAAGAGATTGCCGAAGGTGAAGGCCAGAGCGACATGGCGGCGCTGCCGGTGCATCCGCTGCGCTACTACCTCAAGCAACCGACGGTGCTGTTCACCTCGCTGGCGTTCTTCTCGTACAACTACACGCTGTTTTTCTTCCTGACCTGGTTCCCCAGCTACCTGACGATGGCCCACGGCCTCAACGTTAAAGAGATGAGCATCGCCACGGTCATTCCCTGGGTGCTGGGCTTCCTCGGGCTGGCGCTGGGCGGGTTTATCTCCGACTTCGTGTTCAAAAAGACCGGGCGCATGATGTTCTCGCGCAAAGTGGTGCTGGTCACGTGCCTGCTGGCCTGTGCGGTGTGCATCGGTTTCGCCGGTATCGTCAAAACCCTGTACCCGGCGGTCGCGCTGGTGGCGTTGGCGGTGTTCTTTCTGTACCTCACCGGCGCCATTTACTGGGCGATCATCCAGGACACCGTGCCCGCCGCACGGGTGGGCGGGGTCAGTGGCTTCATGCATTTTCTGGCCAACACCTCGGGCATCATCGGCCCGACCCTGACCGGCTTTCTGGTGCAGTTCACTGGCTCGTTCACCAGTGCCTTCTTGCTGGCGGGGCTGCTGACCATTATCGGTGCGGTGTGTGTGGCGCGTTATGTCCGCCCGCTACCCGTCACCGACGCTGCCGCGCCGCCAACGGACACGGTTGTGCCGCGCCCAGCGCTGTCGCAGCCCTGAGCCCCGAGGAGAGTCGCGATGCCTGTTGTTCAGCGTGTGCCTTCGGTCGCGGCCGAGGCCGAAGTCGGGATTGTGCATTTGGGCCTGGGAGCGTTTCACCGCGCTCATCAGGCGGTGTATGTGCAGCGTCATCTCAATCGCCACGGTCACAGCGACTGGGGCGTGTGCAGTGCCAACCTGCGCTCCAACCGGGCGCTGGTTGAGCAATTGCGCGAACAGCGCAACCGCTATGCGGTGGCGGAGTACCAGGACCGCGAACAGGTGACCCTGCGCGACATCACGGTGGTGCGTGAGGCGCTGTTTGTCGGGGATGGCGGGCAGGAACTGGAACAACTGTTGCAGCGCATGGCCGACCCGAACACCCGGATCGTCACGCTCACCGTGACCGAAAAAGGCTATTACCTGAGCCCGGCCAGCGGCCAGTTGCAGGTGCAAGACCCGGCGATCATTCACGACCTTGAACACCCGCAAACGCCGCGCACTGCGCCGGGGATTGTGCTCGAAGCCCTGCGCCGACGGTACGAGGCGGGCGTCCCGGCCTTCACCGTGTTGTGTTGCGACAACATGCCCGACAACGGCCAGCGCACCCGCCAGGCCGTGAGCGGTCTGGCGGCTGCACACAACCGTGAGCTGGCGCAGTGGATTGGACAGCAGGTGGCGTTTCCGGGTTGCATGGTCGATCGCATCGTGCCCGCCATGGACGCCCAGGCCTTCACCCGGCTGGCCCAAGAGCTCGATTGCCATGACCCGGCGGCCGTGGTGTGTGAGCGCTTTAGTCAGTGGGTGATCGAGGACCACTTCCCCCAGGGGCGCCCGGACTGGGAGGTCGAGGGCGTACAGATGGTGGCCGATGTACGGCCTTTCGAAACCATGAAGCTGCGCATGCTCAATGGTAGCCATTCGTTGATGGCTTACATCGGGCTGCTGGCGGGGCATGAATCGGTGTTCGAGGCCATCAGTGACCCGGATCTGCTGCGCTTTATCCGCCGCTACATGAATGAAGAAGCGGAGCCGACTCTGGACATGCCCATCGGCATTGATGTGTCGGGTTATGCCCGCGATTTGTGCGCACGCTTTGCCAACGACAGCCTGCAACACCGCCTGCGGCAGATCGCCATGGACGGTTCGCAAAAACTGCCGCAACGCTGGTTGCAAGGCGCCTGGCAGTTGCTCGATGCAGGGCAGCCCATCGACTGCATCGCCCTCGGCGTCGCGGCCTGGATTCACTACTGCACGCAGCCTGTGGCGGGCGGCGTGATGCACAGTGTTGACGACCCGTTGAGCGCCACGTTCGCCGATCTGGCCGGGCGTTTTGACGGCGCGGCGCGGGTCGATGCTTTTCTCGATCTGGAGCAAGTCTTCCCGGTCGAGCTGTCTTCGCGAGGCGCTTTTCGCGAGGCCGTACAGCGGGCTTACAACGCCCTGGAACACACCGGTATGCCTAACCATTTAAAAACTTTTGCAGCACACAACGAATAACAAGGGAGACACACATGGAACAGACATGGCGTTGGTTCGGCCCCAAAGACCCTATCTCACTGGCCGATGTGCGACAGACCGGTGCGACCGGCATTGTCACCGCCCTGCATGAAATTCCTAACGGCCAAGTGTGGCCGGTGGAAGCCATTGCAGCGCGTAAAAAAATGATCGAAGACGCCGGTTTAACCTGGTCGGTGGTCGAGAGCATTCCGGTGCACGAAGACATCAAGCGCGGTTGCGGGCGCCGTGACGAATACATCGCCAACTACCAGCAAAGCGTGCGCAACCTGGCGGCCTGCGGCATCGATATCGTCTGCTACAACTTTATGCCGGTATTGGACTGGACCCGCACAGACCTTGCCTGGGAACTGGAAGACGGCGGTTGGGCGCTGCGTTTTGATCAGACCGCCTTTGCCGCTTTCGACCTGTTCATTCTTCAGCGTCCGGACGCGCAGGCCGAGTACAGCGCCGACGATATTCAACAGGCCAAAGCCTACTTCGACGCGCTGACACCGGCGCGCAGCGAGGCCTTGGTCAACACCCTGATCGCCGGGCTGCCGGGGGCAGAAGAGCACTACACGCTGGACAGTTTTCGAGCGTTGCTGCGCACCTATGACGACATCGATGAAGCCAAACTGCGCGAGCATTTGGGGCACTTCTTGCGGGCAGTGATCCCGGTGGCTGAAGAAGTGGGCGTGCGCATGGCCATCCACCCGGACGATCCACCGCGGGCGCTGCTCGGCTTGCCGCGCATTCTCTCGACGGCCCAGGACGCGCAATGGTTGCTCGACGCGGCGCCAAGCCCGGCCAATGGGTTGACCTTCTGCACCGGCTCTTATGGTGTGCGCGAAGACAACGACCTGGTGGCGATGGCCAAGCAATTTGCGCCGTTCATTTACTTCACCCACCTGCGCTCAACCCGCCGCGAGGCTGACCCGCGCAGCTTCCACGAAGCCCACCATTTGGGCGGCGACGTCGACATGGTTGGCGTGATTGGCGCGCTGGTTGAAGA
>NZ_WIWK01000029.1:0-56669 GCF_009600165.1 Pseudomonas sp. FSL R10-0399 | reverse complement strand
GCGTCGCCGATCAGCACCAGCACGTGATGCGTGTCCGCAGGCAGCCCGGCAGGCAAAACCGCGCCCTCGGCGCTGCTCACAGGCACGGCTGGGGGCACCTCTTCTGGCAATTGCACGGCGTGGTCTACCGCGAAAAAGGCCAGCGGTTTGGCCTGGTGAGCCTCGACAACGTGCGCCAGTGACACGCGCTGTACCCCCAGACTCAGCGGGCCACGGTTGTTCACGTCGTACGCTTCGCTGTCCGGGCCACGAAACACCGGCGCGCCACGGTTTTCTGGGCCATCGACGCCGATGCCGTAGATGTGCAGGTGAACGGCCAGCTCATCGCCGTCGACCTGAATGGTGTGGTAATCGCCTGCGGGCATGTACAGCACATCGCCCGCCACGATCGAGTGCTCGCCGCGCTTGCGCAGTTTGCCTTTGCCCGGCTCCGAGCCATCGTCGATGCGCTCAAACAGCACGTTGTGTTCGTTGCCGGAGACCCCGGCAATCAGCGCCCACGACGGGTGCCGATGCGGTGCATTGCTGGCGCGTGCTTTGCCCACCAGCACGTACAAGGCGTTGCGCCGGTCGGCGTCTTCGCCCAAGCGGTAGAAGCCGCTGGCCAGCTCGCTGCGAAACGGATACTGCTCAGTCGGGAACAATTCGGGCTGTGCGGCGAGATTGCGCAACGCCTCGCGGGCGGCGTCGATCTGCTCAGCGGCGTTGTGCTCGGCGCCCAGGCCTGCGGCCCTTACAGCGTCGAGGGTGTGGCGAACGGCGGTGGCACGTTGATGAATCAAAGACATTACTCAGGCTCCATGCATCACCGTCCGATCTGCTCGGACGGCGCATTGAAAAGGGGGCGTCAGAACTTCACGTTGAGGTTGGCGTAGTAATAAGCGCCTTCGTATCCGCCGGGTGACAGCAGCGAGTAGACGGTCCGGCTGTTGGTGTTCAGCCGCTGTTTGTTGACCTTGTCCGGGAAGCTGTCAAAGATGTTGTTGCCGCCCACATCCACCCGTACGTTCTTGGTCACCTGGTAGCTGACGCTGGCGTCGGTCACCCATTGGGCGCCGAACGTCTGGTCGTATCCGGGGCGTGGCGGCTTCTGCGAATCGGCCGATTTGAACTCGCCAAAACGTGTTTCCGAGATACGCAGGCCCCAGTCGCCGTAGCTGTAATGCGCGGTCAGGTTGAGCTTGGAGCTGGGCGCGGCGTCGGTGATCAAGTACTCCGTCTCGCGGTTGACCAACACCGCGTTGGGGTTGATGGCCAGCAACTGCGAAGGCGTTTGCGGCAGCTTGAGAATCTCGGTGTCGTTCCAGTTGTAACCGCCGCTGAAGGCCAACCGGCCGTATTGCTTGAGGTCGAACACGTAGTTACCCACCACGTCGACGCCCTTGGTCTTGGTGTCCAGGCCGTTGGTGTAGAAGCTCGCCGCGCTCACGTCATAGCCCAGTGGGTTGAGGAAACCGCCCAGGTTGGTCTGGTTCTCGGACAGGGTGACGCGGTCACGCAACTTGATCTGGTAAACATCCACAGTCAGCGATGCATTGGGCAACGGGGTGAACACCGCACCCAAGGAGAAGTTGGTCGACTTCTCGGGCTTGAGGTCCTGGGCGCCAAGCAGACGCGCAACCGGGTGGTCGACCGGGAAGGTACGGCTGTCGTACATCACGCTACCGTTCCAGGTGCTCTGGGTGTAGGAGTGGCCGATCTGCCCAAGGCTGGGGGCACGGAAACCCGTGTTGGCGGTGGCGCGCAACGCAAACATCGGGTTGAACTCATAGCGCGCCGACACCTTGCCGGTGCGGGTCGAACCGAAGTCGGAATATTTTTCGTAGCGCGCCGCTACGCCCATTTGCAGCTTTTCGGTCAGGTTGTTTTCCAGGCTGACATATAGCGCCTTGACGTTGCGGTCGTAGCTGCCGGCATCCCCGGGCTGGTAGCCGGGGAAGCTCTGCGAGCCGACACCCGCCCGCACGTCATAACCCGGCGCCGCAGGGCCAAAGCCTGCATTGGGGTTAGGCCCCGGGTCTACACCAGGACCACGGCGCGGCACGTCGGTGAACTCGTAAGGCCCACGGGCCCACGACTGATACTCACCGGCGTTAACGTCATAGTTTTCCTTGCGCCAGGCCGCCCCCGCAGCGAGGGTCACGGGGAAGTCCGTGAGTGACCATTGCAGATCCTTGACGTAGTCGAGGGTCAGGCTGGTCTGGTCGGAGGTATACCCGCCAGCGTGAAAACGGCGCTGGCTGTCGGGGCCAAATGAAGGGTTGATGGAGTTGTTGAGGATGTATTCGATGTCGCTGCGCCCGTAGCTGGCGGCCAAATCGAACTTGCCGATGTCGTCGTCGCCAAAGCGCGAACCGAAGGTGGCCTCGTAGTCTTCGCTTTTGAGGTCCAGCCACGGCTGGAAGCCTTCCGGGTACACCGACAGCCAGTTACGGCCTTGCTGGTCATACGGGTAGCGATAGGCGTTTTGCGAATGGCTGATGCGGTGCCCGTAAGTGGCGAAGCCATAGAGCTGCACCTGGTCGGTCACACTGCTTTCGGCGTTGAGCGCCAAATTGTAATCATCCAGCGCGGGCGAGCCGGTGGCGTATTCGCGGTTGGCCGTGGCTTCGCGCGGGTCGTTGGCATTCCAGAAGTACACGCTGTCATCGGTCTTGCCGCTGGGGTAGGTGCGCTTCTTGTTGCTCCAGTCGCCGCTCAAGGTGAGGAAACCATCGCCCGGCAAGGTGAAGCCTTTCCAGGTCTCGACGTTTTTGCTGAAGCCATCGCCTTTGGTGAACTTGCCCATCGTCGTGTTGACTTCGCCGCCGCTGTCGCGCTCCTTGAGCACGACGTTGATCACCCCCGCAATCGCGTCCGAACCGTATTGCGCCGACGCACCGTCACGCAGTACTTCGACGCGCTCGATGGCGCTGATCGGGATGGTGTTGAGGTCGGCGGCGTTCGAGCCGCGACCAAAAAACGGTTTGTTGTTCACGAAGGCCGAGACGTGCCGGCGCTTGCCGTTGATCAGCACCAGCGTCTGGTCAGGCGACAACCCGCGCAAGGCGGCAGCCCGGAAGCTCGACAGACCATCCACACCGTTGACCAGCGGGTAGTTGAACGACGGCACCAGCGCTTGCAGGGCTTGGCTCAAGTTGGTGAAGCCGGTCTCCTGAATCGCATTGGCGCTGATGGTGTCGACTGGCGAAGAACTTTGCAGCGCGGTCAGGTCAGTGCGTCGGGTCCCCACCACCACGACCTGATCCAGCTGCGGTGGCACCTGCGCTGCCGAAGGCGCCAGGGCATAAATCACAAAGCTGCCTTGGGCGGTCTGGCGTGCGGCCAGGCCCGAGCCTTCGAGTAACTTGTTCAGCGCTTGCTCCACCGACAGGCTACCCCGCACCGAACGGCCCTGCTTGCCCGCCACCAATGCCTGGGGCGCCAGCACGTTGGTGCCGGTTTGTTCCGCCAGTTGGTTGAGTGCTTGTTGCAGAGGTTGTGCGGGCAGGTCGATGCTCTGCGCCACGGTGACAGCATCACCGGCTTGCGGCGCGGCGTAGGTGACGCTCCCGAACAGAAGACCACCAGACAGAATCGCAGTACTTAACAGCGTTAATTGAGGTTGAAACATTTATGAGCTCCCTGGCCATCATTTGTGGTCCTCGAAACAAATGACGTCCAGGTTTCAAACAGCCTCAGGTTATAAAACAACAATCGATAAGATCATTTTGATCTTTATATATGCCCGTGGTCAGGGCGCTTGCCAACCGCGACGGGCCAACTCGGCAGCGCCTGCGGGCAATGCCTGGGCGCCACCCAGTTGTTCGGCGAGCAGTGCCAGGTGGGCGGCATCTTCCAGGGCGACCAGCAAACGCGCAGCCCCCAACACGCCCTTTTCACTCCAGGCGAACGGGCCGTGGTTGGCGAGCAATACCGCTGGCGCGGAGGTGTCGTCGCGCAGCAAATCGATCACCGGCTGAGAGGCATAACGCGGGCCCCACTCGCTCACCGGGATCTGCTGGTCTTCACGCAGCAGGCCCAACAGACCGGAGCTGTACGGGCGCAACGGGCGGCGGGCAATCGCATGGGCGGTGAGGTACAGCGAGTGGGTGTGGATAACTGACGTGGCCTGTGGACGCTCGCGCAAGATCGCCACGTGCAGCGCTGCGACTTCCTGAAGGTTGGCGGACAACGTGCCTTGGTGCGTGCGCAAATCGAAATCCAGCAGGACCGCCGTGCCCGCGTCAGGGCCAGCCAGAGAAGCAATCAACAGCTTCTCTTGATCCCCCACACGCAAGCTGATATTGCCCGCATGGGTCGGCGAAAGGGTTTGCGTATCGATCAGCAATTGGCGCGCTTGGGCGAAGGCTTGCTCAAATTGTTGCAACGCCAGCAAAGGGTCAGAGACAGGCCGGGATTCTTGAAGGGTCATAGCGGTTCCTGAAGGTTCAGGGGGGTGAAATTACCCCCCTTGATTCAGGGACGTTTAATCAGCGGATTGCCTCAGGTCGGCTGCGCAAACTCTAATCAAACACAAAATAAGCGATTGATTCCTAAACACTGTAGGAGCGAGCTTGTCTCGCGATCTTTTGATCTGGCTTTTGACCTAAGAGCCCCTCTCCCGAAGGAGAGGGAACCGATTGGGGAATGCTGAAGATACTCGCTGGCCTGTTTGCTGCGCGACAGCGCGGCGTCGAAGACGGGCCAGAGCTGTTAACGGGCGCGGATATCCACACTCTGGTCTGGATTGATAACCAGATTCAGCGCAAACAACTCCGGCAGCAAATGCAGCAGCTCATCGGGCTTGGCCAGTGAGAAAGACCCACTAATGCGCAACGCCCCCAGCTTGCTGTCATGAATACGGATACGCCCGCTGCGGTAGCGTTGCAGTTCGGCCACCGCTTCGGCCAGGGTCTCGCCAGAAAACACCAGACGCCCGTCACGCCAGCTCACCGCCTGGGTGGCGTCTACATCGCGGATGCCATCGACAAACAACCCATGCCGCGTGCGCAACTGCTGGCCACGGGTGATTTGCAACGCATCGGCTTCGTGGTCCGGCGTCACCTGAACCCGCCCTTCAAGCACAGTGACCTGGTTACCCTCCTGCCACTGACGCACGTTGAACACCGTGCCGAGCACCCGCACCCGCGTGTCCAAAGACGTGACTTCGAAGGGAATGTTGGCCTGGTGAGTGACTTCGAACAGCGCCTCACCCTGGACCAGTTGCACCTCTCGCGAGCGCAGCCTGCGCACGAAATCCAGATGGGTATTGGTATTGAGCTGCACCCGGCTGCCGTCGCTGAGAGACACCTCACGGTGCTCGCCCAAACCGGTCACGTATTCGCCCTGGGACAACACCGGGTTGACCCACCACAAGGTCAGGCCAACCCCGAGCAGCAGCACCAGCGCACTGCTCCATGTGGGCCAGGCCCAGCCACGACGGGGGTTGCGAACGGCCGGGGCCTGCGCAGCAGACGCCGGGGCCAGGTGGCGCGGGTAGCGCTGGCGCAAACTGTCGAGTGAGGCATCCAGCGCGATAACGGTTTGTCGCTGGGCTTCATAGCAGCGCCGATTGTCGTCACTCACGGCCACCCACTGCTCTAATTCCAGGCGAGCGTCCGCTTCGCGTTGTGGGTCGCCGCAACGGCTGCGCGCCAATAAGCGATTAACGTAATCCGAGTCATTTAAAGGCAAGTTCATCGCCTGATTAGAGTGCTAGCAAAGCAGCAATGAAAGACAAGTAACCCACCTCGGTACGCGCATTAATCCATAAACTCCCGGCAAATTTTTAAACCCAACGCCACATGCTTCTCTACCATGCTGGGCGAAATGCCCATGCTGGCGCCAACCTCGTTATGCGCCAGACCGTGGATGCGCGAGAGGATAAACGCCTCGCGGCAGCGCGCCGGCATGCTATCAATGGCTTTGGACAATAGCTCCACCCGCTCCTGCCCCAAGGCAATGCGCTCCGGGTCGATGTCGTGGGACAGCGCCGGCAACGACTCGGCATCCACCCGCGACTCCAAAGATTCCATAGGCAGGCGCCGACGATGCCGCGCAAGGTCGATTTTCAAATTACGGGCGATTTGCCGAAGCAACCCCGCAGGTGATCGAACCTCTTGCTCAGCGGGCAGCTTAAGCAACCGCTCAACACTGGCCTGCGCAATATCCCCGGCATCCTGGCGAGAGCTGCTGTCACGGTCCATGGATTTATAAAAGTCGGTGTAAATCGGATTTATATTTTTTAAGAGTTTATTGCTCATTAATCACGGCATCGTCAGTGCGATGCGGCTCCTGCTGGAGCAGGCAGAACCGGCCATCGGAAAATGAAAAGTACATATCCGGCGGCCCGGTTTTTATAGCCTAACGAGCATTTTTTTAGATATGAAATAACTGTTTGGCCTAGACGTGTTGATTTAGCTCATAACGCTTCAAGCATGCAGCTCCACGTAGCTCGACTCCCCGCCCCCGGTCGCACCCGATAACCAGCCCCAGACAAATTCCAGTGTGGTGCGCCCGGCGTGATCCACACCGACCGTGCCCCGCGACCAACCGGCCAGCAACTCGCCCTCTGCGGTCAGGCATTGGTACAGCAACTCGATAGTGTCGGGGCCGGTGGCGCGACCGACCAAATGCCCCGTGCGGATATGCCCGCCCTGGTAAGTCCCGGTGATCGCATTGCCATCGACGTGGTAGTGGAACACCGTGCTGGCGTCGGATAACCCGCTGGCGTTACTCGCCACGGCAAACCGGCGATTGTTCATGCGTTGGCTGATGTTTTTAAAGGTGCTGTCCATCGATTTTCGAGCTCCTGATTGCCTGCGATCTGCATAAAGTGGGTCGAAGGGTTTGAACGTAGAGAGTTGGGTAAAACAACCAAAAAACCGTAGCCATCCCTCGAAAAGCGGCTTTGGATTCGGCTTTACAGGCGTCATGCCATAAAATGGCCGGTTGCCGAAGAACCGTCATGACTCTGGCCATGAAGGGCTTCCATCCTTAACAAATAAGTGTGGTCAAGATGAACAAGCCTTTCATTTCGCTGTGCCCTGAAATTACTCGGGCGCACGCGCTGACGTTGATGGATTGGTTGGAGGATGAACGTGTCACCTGCTACCTGAGCGATTCTCGTCATGTTTCGCGCTCCATTGGGCACGCCATTGATCGGACACAACTGCCGATCCTGACTCATCTATTCAACCAGGGCGGCCGGTTCTTCATGGCCTTTGACAGGCATGACGCCCCGGTCGGCTTTGTCCGTCTGATCAAAACCGGCCCGGATTGCGAGATAGTCCTGGTCATCGGAGACAGCGACAAATGGGGCCGCAACCTTGGCGCCCGCACGATCCAGGAAGGCATGAAACTGGCCTTCCTCGACATGCGGGCCAAGAAGCTCATCGCCAAGATCCATCCGGACAACACGCGCTCGCTCAAAGCCTTTGTGCGCAGCGGCTTTGTGCTTGAGAGCGAAACGCCGACATTGAAGTCATTTTCCATGGCGGCGGGACGCTATCTCCAGCTCTTGCGCGAAGGGGCCGTGAGTAACGCCACCAAAATCTTCATTACTGAAATCGACAAGGCCAGGCTCGAACAACTGATCGCACTCGAGACAGGCCCCGCCGTCGTTGAGCTCGAACATGAGCTTGAGCGTGCCATTGTCGTCAAGCCGCAGCAGGTGCCATCCAATGTCGTCACGATGAACTCCAGAGCCTTGCTGCAGTTGGACGACGAAGAGATCGAAGTGGCCTTGGTCTACCCCGAAGACGCCGACAGCAACAGCGGAAAACATTCCGTTTATTCCGACATCGGTGCCGCCATCCTGGGTTATCAGGAAGGGGACGCCATTGACTGGCGAATATCAGACAAGACCCGCCGGATAGAAATCAGGAAAGTGCTTTACCAGCCGGAGGCTGCGGGTCACTTCCACCTTTAATTGGGGCTTTTACTGCGTGTTGATCCATCAGGCGCGAAGGCTTTCGCACGCTTCGTGTCTGGCAGGTTTGTGGAAGTTTCACTGCTCAACATTCAACCCGCTGGGAGCGGGTTGAATGTGTTCACCCAATGCCGTGGAAATACTTATTCCACAGTCACCGATTTAGCCAAGTTGCGCGGCTGGTCCACGTCGGTGCCTTTGAGCACGGCCACGTAGTAAGACAGCAGTTGCAGCGGGATGGTGTAGAGGATCGGCGCCAGCACGTCGTGGATGTGCGGCATGTTGATCACGTGGGTGCCTTCGCCGTTGCTCATGCCGGCTTGTTCGTCGGCAAACACCACCAACTCACCACCACGTGCGCGAACTTCTTGCAGGTTGGATTTCAGTTTTTCCAACAGTTCGTTGTTCGGCGCAACGGTGACCACCGGCATGTCGTTGTCCACCAGTGCCAACGGGCCATGTTTCAGTTCGCCCGCCGGGTACGCTTCAGCGTGGATGTACGAGATTTCTTTGAGCTTGAGCGCGCCTTCCATCGCCACCGGGTACTGCGCCCCACGGCCCAGGAACAGGGTGTGGTGTTTGTCGGCGAACAGTTCAGCGACTTTCTCAACGGTAGCGTCCATCGCCAGGGCTTCACCCAGACGTGTCGGCAGGCGGCGCAGTTCTTCAACCAGTTGCGCTTCAACACCGGCTTCGAGGGTGCCGCGCACTTGGCCCAGGGACAAGGTGAGCAGCAGCAGGCCGACCAATTGAGTGGTAAAGGCTTTGGTCGAGGCCACGCCAATTTCACGACCGGCTTGGGTCAGCAGGGTCAGGTCAGACTCACGAACCAGCGAGCTGATGCCGACGTTGCAAATCGCCAGGCTGCCGAGGAAGCCCAGTTCTTTGGCGTTGCGCAGCGCTGCCAGGGTGTCAGCGGTTTCGCCCGATTGTGAGATCGACACGAACAGGGTGTCTGGCTGTACCACCACTTTGCGGTAGCGGAACTCGCTGGCCACTTCGACCTGGCACGGGATGCCCGCCAGGCTTTCCAGCCAGTAACGGGCAACCATACCGGCGTGGTAGCTGGTACCGCAGGCCACGATCTGGACGTTGCGCACTTTGGCGAACAGTTCTTTGGCGTTTTGGCCAAAGGCCTGAACCAGAACGTGGTCCTGACCCAGACGGTTTTCCAGGGTGCGCTGGACAACGCTTGGCTGCTCGTGAATTTCTTTGAGCATGTAGTGACGGAACTCGCCCTTATCGGCCGCTTCGGCACCGTCGCGGTATTGCACGGTTTCGCGCTGAACGGTCTGGCCGTCCACATCCCAGATTTGCACGCTGTCACGACGGATTTCAGCGATGTCGCCTTCTTCCAGGTACATAAAGCGGTCAGTCACTTGGCGCAGGGCCAATTGGTCGGACGCAAGGAAGTTTTCGCCCAGGCCCAGACCAATCACCAGCGGGCTACCACTGCGGGCAGCCACCAGGCGATCAGGTTGTTTGGCGCTGATAACGGCCAGGCCGTATGCACCGTGCAGCTCTTTAACCGTGGCCTTCAGGGCTTCGGTCAGGTCGGTTTGTTCTTTGAGTTTGTGCTGCAACAGGTGGGCAATGACTTCGGTGTCGGTGTCCGAGGTGAACACGTAACCCAGGCCTTTGAGCTGTTCGCGCAGGGCTTCGTGGTTTTCGATAATGCCGTTGTGCACAACGGCCAGATCCGAGCCCGAAAAATGCGGATGCGCATTGCGCTCGCACGGCGCACCGTGGGTGGCCCAACGGGTGTGAGCGATGCCCAGACGGCCCACCAGCGGTTCACCGGCCAGGGCTTGTTCCAGTTCAGACACCTTACCGTTACGGCGCGTGCGCTCCAGCGTACCGTTGTTGGTAAACACGGCAACACCGGCGCTGTCATAGCCACGGTACTCAAGACGCTTCAGGCCTTCGAGCAGAATGGCCGTGATATTACGTTCGGCGACTGCGCCAACGATTCCACACATAAATTTCTCCTAATCGAGGGCGGCGCATAACAGTGTTATGCCCCGGGCCTGAATCTGTTCGCGTGCCTCTTTTGGCAGGCGATCATCTGTAATAAGGGTATGGACGCTGCCCCAAGGCAGTTCCAGATTGGGTATTTTGCGGCCGATCTTGTCCGACTCGACCATCACAATCACTTCACGCGCGACATCGGCCATGACCCGGCTCAGACCCAACAACTCGTTAAAAGTTGTCGTGCCACGCTGCAAGTCGATCCCGTCAGCACCGATAAACAATTGGTCGAAGTCGTAAGAGCGCAACACCTGCTCCGCCACCTGTCCCTGAAAGGACTCGGAGTGCGGATCCCACGTGCCACCAGTCATCAACAGCACAGGTTCGTGCTCCAGTTCACTGAGCGCGTTGGCCACGTGCAAGGAGTTGGTCATCACCACCAGGCCCGGTTGCAGGCCCAGCTGCGGAATCATCGACGCCGTGGTGCTGCCGCTGTCGATGATGATCCGCGCGTGTTCTTTAATCAGGCCGACGGCCACACGGGCGATGGCTTGCTTATAGAGGGAGACAGGCTGAGGGACGTCATTCACCAGTTCTTGCGGCATGGTGATGGCGCCGCCATAACGACGCAGTAACAAGCCATTACTTTCGAGCGCCGCCAGATCCTTGCGAATCGTGACCTCGGAGGTTTCGAAGCGCTTGGCCAATTCATCCACACTGACTTCGCCCTGCTCGGTGAGCAAGGCCATGATGTTGTGTCTGCGTTGGGGCGTGTTGCGCTTGGACATGTGGGCTCTAAGTTTCGATTCGAAAGATAACGAAAGCAATGAAACCCGATCTCGAAATTCACGTCAAGAATTTGTTGCAGATTATTTTGTGAATAACTCACTTTCGCCCCCACCAGGCGGGGGTTTGGCGGGCAATAAAGAGCAGATAAAACAAAGCCTTATCCACAGGTGATGGATAAGGCTTTGTGTAAGTTATTGATTTAAAACAGTTATACGATGACTTAAATGTGTAACAAAACAACCATTTCGAGCTGTGGATAACTGTTCTGTAGGAGGGGCCGAAGGCTGCGATCTTTCGATTGTTCAAAAGATCGCGAAGCAAGCTCGTTCCTTCAGTGGGAAGTTAACTTACGGCTTCGGTTGTTTCACCGGGCGTTTCCAGCCATCGATATTGCGCTGGCGGGCACGGCCCACAGCCAATTGCTCGGCTTCAACGTTTTGATTGATGGTCGAACCGGCCGCAGTGGTGGCTCCATCAGAGATATCCACAGGCGCTACCAATGAGTTATTGGAACCGATGAACACATCCGCACCCAACACGGTTTTCCACTTGTTGGCACCGTCGTAGTTGCAGGTGATGGTGCCCGCACCGATGTTGGTGCGCGGGCCCACTTCGGCATCGCCCAAATAGGTCAGGTGACCGCACTTGGCTTCTTCACCCAGGTGGGTGTTTTTCAATTCAACAAAGTTACCCACATGGGCGCGGGCATCGAGCACGCTGCCCGGACGCAAGCGTGCGAAAGGACCGGCATCGCTGCCCTCGCCCAGTACCGCGCCATCAAGGTGGCTGTTGGCTTTGACCACCGCACCTTTGCGCAAGGTGCTGTCTTTGATCACGCAGTTCGGACCAATCACCACGTCATCTTCGATCACCACGCGACCTTCAAGAATCACGTTAATGTCGATCAGCACGTCGCGACCGACGGTCACTTCACCGCGCACATCAAAACGGGCCGGGTCACGCAGGGTCACGCCCAATGCCATCAGTCGACGGCCTTCACGCAACTGGTAATGACGTTCCAGCTCGCTGAGCTGTTTACGGTCATTGGCGCCCTGCACTTCCATCGGGTCATGGGCGTGTTCAGTGGCCACGACCAAACCATCGTTAACCGCCATGGCGATCACGTCAGTCAGGTAATACTCGCCCTGGGCATTGTTGTTTGACAAACGGCTCATCCAGTCAGCCAGGCGTGCGGTCGGCAAAGCCAGAATACCGGTGTTGCCTTCGGTGATGGCACGTTGCTCATCGGTGGCATCTTTATGCTCAACGATGGCGCAGACCTTGCCGGTGGTATCACGCACGATACGGCCATAGCCAGTCGGGTCCGCCAGGTTCACGGTCAGCAGGCCCAATTGCTCCGGGTTCACTTGCTTGAGCAGGCGCTGCAAGGTGTCGACTTCGATCAACGGTACATCGCCGTACAGCACCAGCACATTTTCGGCGGTCAAAAATGGCAAGGCTTGCGCCACGGCGTGGCCGGTACCCAGTTGCTTGTCTTGCAGCACAAAGTTCAGGTCATCAGCAGCCAGACGCTCGCGGACCAATTCGGCACCATGGCCGATAACCACGTGAATACCGGTCGGCTTAAGTTGGCGGGCGCTGTGGATAACATGCCCAAGCATGGAGTTGCCGGCCACAGGGTGAAGGACCTTGGGCAGGGACGAACGCATGCGGGTGCCCTGGCCTGCGGCGAGAATAACGATATCGAGAGACATGACTGGCTACCAATCCTGGGTGGTCAGCGAATGCGACCAAAAGTAGTTCGCGGAAATGAAAAAAGGGTAGCCGAGGCTACCCTTTTTAATCAATCACACAATCAGTAACGGCTTAATTGCCGAACTTCTTGCGGATTTGCTGGACGGTGCGCAGCTGAGCTGCAGCCTCGGCCAGACGTGCGGCAGCAGATCCGTAATCGAAATCTGCGCCTTTTTCGTTCAGGGCCTTCTCAGCAGCCTTAACAGCTTCCTGAGCAGAGGCTTCATCCAGGTCGGCAGCACGTTGCACGGTGTCGGCAAGCACCTTGACCATGTTCGGCTGAACCTCGAGGAAACCACCAGAGATGTAAAACACCTCGGCTTCGCCACCCTGTTTGATCAGGCGGATCGGACCTGGGTTCAGACTGGTGATCAGCGGAGCGTGACCCAGAGCGATACCAAGATCACCCAGTGCACCGTGCGCAATCACCATCTCAACCAGACCGGAAAAGATTTCTCCTTCCGCGCTGACGATATCGCAATGGACTGTCATATTAGCCATCTGATTGCCTCAACCTGATTAGCGCCCGTTTCCGGGCGCCCGAATTACAGTTTCTTGGCTTTCTCGATCGCTTCTTCGATGCCGCCAACCATGTAGAACGCTTGTTCTGGCAGGTGGTCGTAGTCACCGTTGAGGATGCCTTTGAAGCCAGCAATGGTGTCTTTCAGGGAAACGTATTTACCCGAAGCACCGGTGAAGACTTCAGCCACGAAGAACGGCTGCGACAAGAAGCGCTGGATCTTACGAGCACGGTTTACCAACTGCTTGTCGGCTTCCGACAGCTCGTCCATACCCAGGATCGCAATGATGTCCTTCAGTTCTTTGTAACGCTGCAGCACGTACTGAACGCCGCGAGCGGTGTCGTAGTGCTCCTGGCCGATCACGTTCGGGTCCAGCTGGCGCGAAGTCGAGTCGAGTGGATCGACCGCTGGGTAGATACCCAGGGAAGCGATGTCACGGGACAGTACGACGGTGGCGTCCAAGTGGGCGAAGGTGGTCGCTGGCGACGGGTCGGTCAAGTCATCCGCAGGTACGTATACCGCTTGGATCGAAGTGATCGAACCTTCCTTGGTCGAAGTGATACGTTCTTGCAGAACGCCCATCTCTTCAGCCAGGGTCGGCTGGTAACCTACTGCCGAAGGCATACGGCCCAGCAGTGCGGATACTTCAGTACCGGCCAGTGTGTAACGGTAGATGTTGTCGACGAACAACAGAACGTCGTTACCTTCGTCACGGAACTTCTCAGCCATGGTCAGGCCAGTCAGTGCTACGCGCAGACGGTTACCCGGCGGCTCGTTCATCTGACCGTAAACCAGCGCTACTTTGTCCAGTACGTTGGAATCCTTCATCTCGTGGTAGAAGTCGTTACCCTCACGAGTACGCTCACCCACACCGGCGAACACGGAATAACCGCTGTGCTCGATGGCGATGTTACGGATCAGTTCCATCATGTTTACGGTTTTGCCTACACCGGCACCACCGAACAGACCTACTTTACCGCCTTTGGCGAACGGGCAAACCAGGTCGATAACCTTGATGCCTGTTTCCAGCAGATCGTTGCCGCCAGCTTGTTCGGCGAACGAAGGTGCTGGACGGTGAATGCCCCAACGCTCTTCGGTGTCGATCGGGCCAGCTTCGTCAATCGGGTTACCCAGTACGTCCATGATCCGGCCCAGGGTCGCTTTACCGACCGGTACGGAGATGGCTGCGCCAGTGTCGACTACGTCCAGACCGCGCTTCAAGCCTTCGGTGGAACCCATCGCAATGGTACGAACTACGCCGTCGCCCAGCTGCTGCTGAACTTCCAGAGTAGTTTCCGCGCCTTGTACTTTCAGCGCGTTGTAGATGCTCGGTACGCTGTCGCGTGGAAATTCCACGTCGATAACGGCGCCGATGATTTGAACGATACGTCCGCTACTCATAGCTGGATCCTCTGAATATTTGAACCGTTAAACCGCGGCAGCGCCGCCGACGATTTCCGAGATCTCTTGGGTGATCGCAGCCTGACGCGCCTTGTTGTAGACCAGCTGCAAATCGCTGATCAGATCACCGGCGTTATCGGTAGCGTTTTTCATCGCGATCATCCGCGCCGCTTGTTCAGCTGCGTTGTTCTCGACCACCGCCTGGTACACCTGCGACTCCACGTAACGCACCATCAAGCCGTCAAGCAGCTCTTTGGCGTCTGGTTCGTAGAGGTAGTCCCAGTGGTGCTTGAGTTCCTGATCCGGGGTCGCCACCAGTGGAATCAATTGCTCCACGGTTGGCTGCTGGGTCATGGTGTTGATGAACTTGTTGGATACCACGGACAGGCGGTCAATCCGGCCTTCCAGGTACGCATCCAGCATCACCTTCACACTGCCGATCAGATCATTGATCGACGGCTCTTCACCCAGGTGGCTGATAGCTGCAACGACGTTACCGCCGAAGTTACGGAAAAAGGCCGCACCCTTGCTACCAACAACACACAGATCAATCTCGACGCCGTTATCGCGGTTTACCGCCATGTCCTTGACCAGGGCCTTGAACAGGTTGGTATTCAAACCACCGCACAAACCACGGTCACTGCTCACAACCACATAACCCACACGCTTAACTGCGCGGTCGATCATGAACGGGTGGCGGTATTCCGGGTTGGCGTTGGCCAAATGCCCAATAACCTGGCGGATGCGCTCCGCATAAGGACGGCTAGCAGCCATGCGCATTTGTGCCTTGCGCATTTTGCTGACCGCCACTTTTTCCATGGCGCTGGTAATTTTTTGCGTGCTTTTGATGCTCGCAATCTTACTGCGAATCTCTTTTGCGCCTGCCATGTAACACCTATCAGGTTAGCAAGCGGGAGCCTTGCGGCTCCCGCTGCGGCTTACCAGGTTTGGGTGGCCTTGAACTTCTCGATACCGGCTTTCAGGCCAGCGTCGATTTCGTCATTGAAGTCACCCTTCACGTTGATCTTGGCCAACAAGTCGGCATGATCGCGGTTGAAGTAAGCAATCAGCGCTTGTTCAAAGCTGCCGACCTTGGCGATTTCGACGTCAGTCAGGAACCCACGCTCAGCGGCATACAGCGACAACGCCATGTCAGCGATCGACATTGGGGCGTATTGCTTCTGCTTCATCAGCTCGGTAACGCGCTGACCATGCTCAAGTTGCTTACGGGTCGCTTCGTCCAGGTCAGAAGCGAACTGGGCGAATGCTGCCAGTTCACGGTACTGAGCCAGAGCGGTACGGATACCACCGGAGAGCTTCTTGATGATCTTGGTCTGAGCGGCACCACCCACACGGGATACCGAAACACCGGCGTTCACTGCAGGGCGGATGCCCGAGTTGAACATGGCCGATTCCAGGAAGATCTGACCGTCGGTGATGGAAATCACGTTGGTCGGAACGAACGCGGAAACGTCGCCAGCTTGAGTTTCGATGATCGGCAATGCGGTCAGGGAACCGGTTTTGCCGGTCACTGCGCCATTGGTGAACTTCTCTACGTAATCTTCCGAAACGCGGGATGCGCGCTCCAGCAGACGGGAGTGGAGATAGAACACGTCGCCTGGGTAAGCTTCACGGCCTGGTGGACGGCGCAGCAGCAGGGAAATCTGGCGGTAAGCCACTGCTTGCTTGGACAGATCGTCATAAACGATCAGCGCGTCTTCACCGCGGTCGCGGAAGAACTCACCCATGGTGCAACCGGCGTAAGGAGCCAGGTATTGCAGCGCAGGCGATTCAGAAGCACTGGCAGCCACGATGATCGTGTTTTTCAGTGCGCCGTTTTCTTCCAGCTTGCGAACCACGTTAGCGATGGTCGATTGCTTCTGACCGATAGCTACGTAGACGCAGAAAATGCCGCTGTCTTTCTGGTTGATGATCGCGTCGATCGCCAGAGCGGTTTTACCGATCTGACGGTCACCGATGATCAGCTCACGCTGGCCACGGCCGACAGGGATCATGGCATCGACAGCCTTGTAGCCAGTCTGTACAGGCTGGTCTACCGACTTACGCCAGATCACGCCTGGAGCAACTTTCTCGACCGCGTCGGTCTCGGTGTTGCCCAGAGGACCTTTGCCGTCAACTGGGTTACCCAGTGCGTCGACTACGCGACCCAGCAGTTCCTTACCAACAGGAACTTCCAGGATGCGGCCGGTGCACTTGGCGCTCATGCCTTCAGCCAGAGACTGGTAAGCGCCCAAAATTACGGCACCTACGGAGTCTTGCTCCAGGTTGAGGGCCATACCGAAGACGCCGCCCGGAAACTCGATCATCTCGCCGGACATTACGTCGGCCAGACCGTGAATCCGCACGATACCGTCAGATACGCTGACGACAGTGCCTTCGTTACGGGCTTGGGAGGTCACATCGAGCTTGTCGATGCGGCCCTTGATAATTTCACTTATTTCGGAAGGATTGAGTTGCTGCATTGCTCTGCTGCCCCTTCAAACTCAAGATTTCAATGCTTCGGCAAGATTCGCGAGTTTGCCGCGAATCGAGCCATCGATAACCAGGTCGCCGGCGCGAATGACAATGCCCCCAATGAGGGACTTGTCTTCCGCAACTTGCAGGCGCACTTCCCGGTCGAGTCGTGCACTGAGAACCTTGGCGAGTTTGTCTTGCTGTTCTTGGTTCAATGCGAAAGCACTGGTCACTTCAACATCTACCGACTTCTCTTGCTCGGCCTTGTACAGGTCAAACAGAGCGGCGATCTCCGGCAAAAGCAGGAGACGGTCGTTTTCTGCAACGACGTGGATGAAGTTCTGCACTTTCACATCAAACTTGTCGCCGCACACGTCAATAAACGTGGCGGCCTTTTCTGCGCTCGTCAGTCGCGGGGCCTTGAGCACGCGCTGCATCGTGTCGTCTTGCGACACCGCTGCAGCCAGGCCGAGCATGGCTGACCAAGAGGCCAGTTGCTGGTGGGCCTGGGCGTGCTCGAAGGCTGCCTTAGCGTAAGGTCGGGCCAACGTGGTCAATTCTGCCATGATCGCCCTCGCTTAAATTTCAGCAGCCAGTTTATTAACCAGCTCCGCGTGCGCGTTTTGATCGATTGTGGCACCCAGGATCTTCTCTGCGCCTTCAACAGCCAAGCCACCCAATTGGGCGCGCAGGGCGTCTTTGACGCTGTTCAGTTCCTGTTCGATCTCGGCCTGAGCCTGAGCCTTCACACGGTCAGCTTCAACGCGAGCCTGTTCACGGGCTTCGTCTACGATCTGAGTACCGCGTTTCTTGGCTTGCTCAATGATTTCAGCTGCTTGAGCCTTAGCTTCGCGCAGTTGTTGACCCGCTTTATCTTGGGCCAACTCCAGGTCACGAGCTGCTCGGTTAGCAGCGTCCAGTCCAGCCGCAATCTTCTTCTGACGTTCTTGCAATGCCGCGATGACCGGAGGCCACACGAACTTCATGCAAAACAGTACAAAAATGAAGAACGCAACGGACTGGCCAATCAGGGTTGCATTAATGTTCACGCCAACACCTCGCTCGTTCGTTGTCCATCACTCTAATCAACTCGAAAATTCGAGTGATTAGCCAGCGAGTTGACCAACGAAAGGGTTCGCGAAAGTGAAGAACAGTGCGATACCAACACCGATCATGGTTACGGCGTCGAGCAGACCGGCAACGATGAACATTTTAACTTGCAGCATTGGAACCATTTCTGGTTGACGCGCAGCGCCTTCCAGGAACTTGCCGCCCAACAGGCCGAAACCAATTGCGGTACCCAGTGCACCCAGGCCGATCAACAGTGCAACAGCGATAGCGGTTAGACCAACTACAGTTTCCATCTTTCCTCCCGACTTTTACGTCGTATGGTTTAGGTTTTTAGATTAAAGCGGTAAAACAAAATCAATTTGCTACACCCTCCCGCCGGAACGGGAGGGGCACCAGACTCGCCGAAACGGGTCTTAGTGGTTCTCTTCGTGCGCCATCGACAAGTAAACGATGGTCAACATCATGAAGATGAACGCTTGCAAGGTGATGATCAGGATGTGGAATACAGCCCACGCCCATTGCAGCACCACGCCCAGACCGCTAAGCCAAAGCAGGCCGCTGCCGAACATTACGGCGATCAGGATAAATACCAGTTCGCCAGCGTACATGTTGCCGAACAGACGCAGTGCCAGCGAGATTGGCTTGGCAACCAGCGTCACGAATTCGAGCAGGAAGTTCACCGGAATCAGCAGCGCTTGAACCAGGATGTTCTTGCTGCCGAACGGGTGCAGGGTCAGTTCGCCGATAAAACCGCCGATGCCCTTGATTTTGATGCTGTAGAAGATGATCAACGCGAATACCGACAGGGCCATGCCCAGGGTAGCGTTAGGATCGGTCGTCGGTACGGCACGGAACGGGAAGTGCTCATCGCCAGTGATCAGGATGGCCAACTGAGGAATCCAGTCAACCGGGATCAGGTCGATGACGTTCATCAGGAATACCCAGACGAAAATGGTCAGCGCCAGCGGAGCAATCACGGCGCTACGGCCATGGAAGCTGTCTTTTACGCTGCCATCAACGAATTCCACCAGCACTTCAACGAAGTTCTGCAGTGCGCCTGGTTGACCGGAAGTTGCCTTCTTGGCCGCCATGCGGAAAATGAAGATAAACAGCAAGCCTACGAATACAGACCAGCCGAGGGTATCGACGTGGAATGACCAAAAGCCCATTGCTTTAGCTTCTGCAACGGTGTGAGCAAAGCCCCAGCCGCCATCAGGTAGCTGCCCGAAGGTCAGGTTCTGTAAGTGGTGCTGGATATAGCCCGAAGCGGTTGTTTCTGCCATGGTTGCCTCAAACGCCCTAAGGTCTCGAAAGTGTTGTTCTCATTAGCAGGGGAGCGAACCAGCTGACCAATTGGGTCAACACGAAGACGCCGAATACAGCTAGCGGCGCCAATGGCTTCACACCTGCAAACGTCAGCGCGAACAGCACTGCCGTCAAAATTAATTTGCCCGCCTCGCCAGCGTAAAACGACCGGACGATGGCTTGCGCTGCTCGAGCGCCGGTAAACCGGAAAGCTCTGTGAGCAAAGTACACATTGGGTAGCAAAGCGATCAGGCCTCCGCAGAGTCCTGAGTATCCGGCTACAACTCCATGCCATTGCCAGAGCCCCAGAGCAGCCAGCAATAAAACGACAAATTGAGCCAGCAAAACCGGGAAAACCGCCAAGCGATGGAATGGCAAGCGGTTTGGCGTGCGTGTCTCCATCACAACTGCTCCTCAATGGTCGGCTGCCAAAAGCTAAAACTTGGCATAATTTGTGCCGACAAAATGCGCGCAGAGTATAGGGGCGCTGAAGCCCCTATTCAACTGTCAGGTAGTGATTTCCGACTGCGCGCTACAAAGGAAATGTTTCAGCGGATGTGAGCAAGCACTCCCTGAAGCTCATCAAGGGAGTTGTAACCAATCACTAATTGGCCTTTTCCCTTCTTTCCGTGGCGGATCTGCACCGCAGAGCCTAGGCGCTCGGCCAGACGCTGCTCGAGGCGAGTGATATCGGGATCGGCTTTAACCGGTTCAGCAGGCTCTTGTTTACCGCTCAACCACTGACGAACCAAGGCTTCGGTCTGGCGTACGGTCAGACCACGTGCGACAACGTGTCGCGCCCCCTCAACCTGCTTGTTGTCCGGCAAACCGAGCAATGCCCGTGCGTGCCCCATTTCTAGGTCACCGTGGGACAGCATGGTTTTGATCACTTCGGGCAATGAAATCAACCGCAACAAGTTAGCCACAGACACGCGGGACTTACCCACAGCGTCGGCCACTTGTTGTTGAGTCAGCTGAAACTCTTGCTGTAAGCGTTGCAAGGCAATCGCTTCTTCGATCGGATTAAGGTCTTCACGCTGAATGTTTTCAATCAGCGCCATCGCGATAGCGGTTTCATCCGGCACATCACGCACCATCGCCGGAATGGTGTCTTTACCGGCCTGTTGGCTGGCGCGCCAGCGACGTTCACCGGCAATGATCTCAAAACGGTCACCGGCGATCGGACGCACCACGATCGGCTGCATCACGCCCTGGGTCTTGATGGAGTTCGCCAGTTCTTCGAGCGCTTGCGGGTCCATGTCGCGACGAGGCTGATATTTGCCGCGCTGGATCAGGTCCAGGGGCAAATGCTGCAGTTCGCTTTGATCGACCTTGACGGCCTGCTCTTCCAGCGAGCTGACCGTAGGACCACTCAGGAGTGCATCCAGTCCACGTCCTAGACCTCGTTTCTTGACGGCCATGGAATATCCTTAAGTTGGCTGAGCAGTGCGGGAGGTGCGACGTTGACGACGAACCAGCTCGCCGGCCAGGGCAAGGTAAGCAATCGCGCCACGGGAGTTTTTATCATAGGCCAATGCAGGCATGCCGTAACTCGGCGCCTCGGCAAGACGAATGTTTCGCGGAATCACCGTGTCGTACAGCTGCTCGCCAAAGTGTTCCTTGAGCTGGGCCGACACATCGTTCATCAGGCTCAGGCGCGGGTCGTACATAGTCCGCAGCAGGCCTTCGATTTTCAGGTTCGGATTGAGCAATTCGGCGATACGCTTGATGTTATCCACAAGGTCGCTCAAGCCTTCGAGGGCGAAGTACTCGCACTGCATGGGGATAATTACCCCGTCGGCAGCCACCAGGGCGTTCAAGGTCAGCATCGACAACGACGGCGGGCAGTCGATCAGGATGTAATCGTAGCTTTCACGCACCGGCGCCAGCGCTGTACGCAGACGGCTTTCTTTCATCTGCATTTCGAGCAGTACGACTTCGGCTGCCGTCAGGTCACGGTTGGCCGGCAACAGCTGGTAACCACCGTGTTCGGAGATGTGCATGGCCTGGGCCAGGTCGCATTCACCGATCAACAGGTCGTAGACCGAATTCTCAAGACCATGTTTATCCACACCGCTGCCCATGGTGGCGTTGCCTTGTGGATCTAGATCGATCAACAGGACGCGCCGCTTGGTCGCGACCAGCGATGCTGCGAGGTTGATACAGGTGGTGGTTTTACCCACACCACCTTTTTGGTTCGCTATTGCGAATACCTTAGCCATTCTTGCTTGCGTTCCCAATCATGCCGTTCGGCGCAGTATCAGCAGATGGCGTTGGCCTTGGCAACCCGGTACGGTCAAGGCGTGTTCGCTATCTAGACGAAAATCAGACGGCAATGCTACCAGCTCATCGGCCGGATGAACGCCCTTCATTGCCAACCAGCGTGTTTCGCTGTTGCCCAGGTGCCGCGTCCAGTTGGTGAAGTTCTCCATGCTGCTGAAAGCCCTGGAAACAATTCCATTGAACGCCTGCTCAGGCCGGAACTCTTCAACACGGCTGTGGATAACTTGCAGGTTGTCCAGCTTGAGCTCCAGTTTGACCTGGGTCAGAAAGCGGGTTTTCTTGCCGTTGCTGTCCAGGCAAGTCACTTGCGACTCAGGAAACAGGATCGCTAACGGGATACCCGGCATCCCGCCGCCGCTGCCCACGTCCAGCCAACGGCCGTTTTCGATAAACGGCATCACGCTCAGGCTGTCGAGCAAATGACGCGAAACCATCTCGTCCGGGTTACGCACAGCCGTGAGGTTGTAGGCCTTGTTCCATTTTATCAACAGGGCCAGATAGCCCAGCAGCAGGTCATGCTGGGTTTGGGTCAAAGCGACGCCCAGTTGGCGTGCACCTGTTGATAACTCTTCAGCGTGTTGTGCGGTCACCAGCGAACTCAAGCGTTTTGCTCCAACTTGCGGCCAGCGCCGCGTTTTTTCAGGTGAATCATCAACAGGGAAATCGCCGCCGGCGTCACACCGGGTACCCGCGATGCCTGGCCCAGCGTCTCGGGGCGTGTTGCACCGAGCTTGCTCTGGATCTCTTTGGACAACCCGGAAATGGTCGTGTAATCGATATCCACAGGCAGTTTGATATTTTCACTGGCGCGAAGACGCGCAATCTCGTCATGTTGACGGTCGATGTAGCCCGCGTACTTGGTTTTGATCTCAACCTGTTCAGCGACCAGCGGGTCGCTTGCCCCTTCACCGGTCACTTCGACCAGACCGGCGTAGTCGATTTCCGGACGAGTCAGCAAACTGAGCAAATTGTATTCATGGGTCAACGGTGTGCCAAATTTGGCCGCAATCGCTTCACCTTGCTCAGTCCCCGGGCGTACCCAGGTGCTTTTCAGTCGTTGTTCTTCCAGGGCAATGCTTTCGCGCTTGGTGCAGAACGCCGCCCAACGGGCGTCATCGACCAAACCGAGCTCGCGACCTTTTTCGGTCAGGCGCATATCGGCGTTGTCTTCACGCAGGATGAGGCGGTATTCGGCGCGGGAAGTAAACATTCGGTACGGTTCTTGAGTCCCCAGGGTAATCAGGTCATCAACCAATACACCGATGTAGGCTTCATCGCGACGCGGGCACCAGGTCTCTTTGCCCTGTGCGAGCAAGGCTGCGTTGGTTCCGGCGAGCAAACCTTGTGCCCCCGCTTCTTCGTAACCGGTGGTGCCGTTGATTTGCCCGGCAAAGAACAAACCGCCGATCACCTTGGTTTCGAGGCTGTATTTCAGGTCGCGCGGGTCGAAATAATCATATTCGATGGCATAGCCAGGTCGCACGATGTGGGCATTTTCCATACCGCGGATGGACTGCACGAGTTGCAACTGAACATCAAAAGGCAACGAGGTCGAAATACCGTTCGGATACAGCTCATGGGTGTTCAAACCTTCCGGTTCGATAAACACCTGATGGCTTTCCTTGTCAGCAAAACGATGAATCTTGTCTTCAATCGACGGGCAGTAACGCGGGCCAATCCCTTCAATCACACCTGAGTACATCGGCGAACGATCGAGGTTAGACGCAATGATTTCGTGGGTACGTGCATTGGTATGGGTGATCCAGCAGCTGACTTGAGTCGGGTGCTGTTCTTTGTTGCCCATGAACGACATGACCGGGATCGGCGTATCACCCGGTTGTTCCGTCATCACCGAGAAATCAACCGAACGGCCATCAATGCGTGGCGGGGTGCCGGTTTTCAGGCGACCGACACGCAAAGGCAGTTCACGCAGACGGTGTGCCAGGGCAATCGAAGGTGGATCACCGGCGCGTCCGCCCGAGTAATTCTGCAAACCGATGTGGATAAGTCCACCCAGGAACGTACCGGTGGTCAAAACCACCGAGTCAGCCAGAAAACGCAGGCCCATCTGGGTAACAACACCGCGTACCTGATCGTTTTCAACAATCAGGTCATCCGCCGCTTGTTGAAATATCCACAGGTTCGGTTGGTTTTCCAGAATTTCGCGTACCACCGACTTGTAAATAGCGCGGTCGGCCTGTGCGCGGGTTGCCCGCACGGCCGGGCCTTTACGGCCATTGAGTACGCGGAACTGGATACCGCTTTTATCCGTTGCGGTCGCCATCGCGCCGCCGAGGGCATCGATTTCTTTAACCAGATGGCTTTTACCAATCCCGCCGATCGCAGGGTTGCAGCTCATATGCCCGAGGGTTTCCACGTTGTGGGTCAACAGCAGGGTTTTTACACCCATGCGTGCTGAAGCAAGTGCAGCCTCGGTTCCGGCGTGACCGCCACCGATGACGATCACTGCAAAACGGGAAGGGAAATTCACCACGCACCTCGTGCCTGTTACTAGGGGTTTTTTGGATAGACCGCGAAGTATAGGGACTTCGCCTTCCTTAAAGAACCCTTTGCACAAAATTTAACCAGCTTGTGGATAAGGCAAGATAGAAAAATAAATAAAGAAGAAATTTATTAAAGCTTTGTTTTTATGTTTATTTCTATAGCGGCACCTTTCTGTGGATAGATTGCTAATAGCCTTATTTTACGTACTGTACAGAGATTCAAAAGTCTGTGGTCATGTGGCCATGAGGGGCGTGAATAAGTGCGTTAAGCCTGTGGGTAAATGATAACGTTATCCACAGGGGGGTTTATCTTCAGTTTTCGAGCCCACTTACCCACTGAGCTAAGGGCCAGTTATACACAGAGCTTATCCGACGAAATTCCCCCTTCAAGGCCAACAAAAAGGCGGCCGAAAGCCGTCTGGATGAACACGTCATCCAGCGGCCAGCAGATTCAACAGGGATAAAGGTGATGAACGGCGGCTTATCGGCTATTCAAACAGGGGTGCTCAACCAGCCGTTGGCACTCGCGATGAGCCTGTGGGTTATTCCAATAGCGTCGAGAAACCTTTGGTCGTGTGAGGTCACAACCAACGTGCCGGTGTACTGATTGAGCATGCTTTCCAGCACCAGCAAGGACACCAGATCGAGGTGATTGGCGGGCTCATCGAGCAACAACAGCTGCGCAGGTTGCTCGGCATAGAACACACAGGCCATTGCCGCCTTCAGCCGTTCACCCCCACTGAGTTGTCCACAAGGGCGATTCACCTGCTCGGCGCCGACCCCTAATTGCGCCAGCCGGGTACGCAATTCACTCTCTGTGAGTTGCCGATTGAGTGCCTGCAATTGCTCCAGCACCGAACATTCAAGGTTAAGCAACGCCAGGTGTTGATCAAGATAAGCTGTTTTCACATGGACATCCGCCTGCCCAGCCAGAGTCTGCACTTGGCCAGCCAACACCTTAAGTACCGTTGATTTACCGCAGCCATTGGGGCCGAGCAAGGCCACCCGCTGGCCCCGACTGAGCGTAAGGCTGAGTGTGCGCAACGGTTCGAAGCCATACGGCAAGCGTGCATCGACCAGCTCGGCGATGTGGGCAGCGCTGTGCTGGCTTGTTGTGGGGGCATAGACAAACACGGCCTGCTGCTTTTCAACCTGGCTGGCAGTTTGACTGACGCGCACCGACAACGCCTCGCGCGCGGTTTGCTGATGTTGCTGGAATTTGCCGCTGCTGTTTTGGCTGCGCTCCTTTTGGCGGCCCAGCAAAATCTTCGCCTGATTACGGGTGCTGGCAGACTTGTTACCCCGCGCCTGCCTGCGTTCAAGCTGTTCAGCCTGCTCGCGCAACCGTTGTTCTTGTCTGTTTCGTTCCAGTTTGGCGTGGGCCAGTTGCTGTTCGGCGGCCGATTGCTGCTGGGCTTTGGCCTGTGCATAAAACGAATAACCCCCGCCGTAGCTGGCCAGCCCCAGGGCTGAGAGTTCGAGGATGCGCGTCATCGTCTCCAGCAACTCGCGGTCATGGCTGATCACCAGCAACGCCTTGGGCCAATGGCTGAGTTGCGCCTGCAGTGCCCAACGTTGCTCACGGTCCAGATGATTGGTCGGCTCATCCAGAATCAGCAGCTCGGCTTCTGACATAAACGCCCCCATCAGCGCGGCACGCATGGCTTCGCCGCCACTGAGCCGTGAGGTCGGGGTTGAAGGCGTGAGGTGCTCGAGGTTGTTGTGGGCCAGTTGGTCGAGTAACTGCTGGCGAATGTTCCACTGCTCGCCCACCGCGTCAAAGTCGGCTGGTGCGGTACTGCCCTGCTCGATGCGTTCCAGCGCGTTGATGATGAGTTGCACACCGGCCAGATCAGCGACCGTCTGCCCGGGGGCATGGGTGATGTGCTGCGCCAGGTAATACACCTTCCTGGTGCGCAGACAGCGCCCAGCGGTAGGAGCAATATCCCCGGCAATCAGACGGGCCAATACACTTTTACCCACACCATTACGCCCCACCAGGCCGGTGTGGCGTTGATCGAGATGCAGGTTGAGATCAGAAAACAGCGGGCTGCCATCGGGCAGCTGATAAGAAACGCCTTCCAGCGTTACACAGGTCGCGTGGGTCATACGCACTCCAGAGATGCACAGATCTACCCCCTGTTGCAGGGGAATCAAGAACTGGCCGCACTATTCGCGGCGGCATCAATGGCGCATTGGACTAATACCTCGGAGGGAATGCGACTAACTGTAGCAAAATGATTGATCTGTGTAGCCGCTGACGAGGTACGAGGCTGCGATGGGTTGCGAAGCAGCCCCGGCAATCTAAAGGCCCTTCGGTCCTTTTCGCAGCCTCGCTACGCTCCTCAGCGGCTACAGAGCTAAATTATTTCCCGATACAGAAGCTGGAGAAGATCCGCCCCAGCAGATCATCCGAGCTGAATGCCCCGGTAATCTCGCCCAGCGATTGCTGCGCCATGCGCAAATCTTCGGCCAGCAATTCACCGGCGCCCGCCAGCGTCAGCTGTGCCCGGCCATGCTCAAGGGCATCGCTGGCGTGCTGCAACGCCTCCAGGTGACGACGACGTGCGCTGAAGCTGCTTTCAGAGGTTTGCTCGTAGCCCATGCAGGCCTTGAGGTGCTCACGCAGCAAATCCAGACCGTCCGTCGATCGGGCGCTGAGGCTGATCGTGACATGGCCATCGGCGCTCACTTCAAGGCTCACCGCTTCACCGCTGATGTCCGCCTTGTTACGAATCAAGGTGACTTTGGCCGGGTCCGGGCGCTGCTCCAAAAACTCGGGCCACAACGCGAAGGGGTCATCCGCTTCCGGTGCCGTCGCATCCACCACCAGCAACACGCGATCCGCCTCACCAATGGCTTTGAGGGCCCGCTGCACGCCGATTTTCTCGACCTGATCTTCGGTATCCCGCAGCCCTGCTGTATCCACCACATGCAGGGGCATGCCGTCGATGTGGATATGTTCACGCAGCACGTCGCGGGTGGTGCCGGCGATCTCTGTCACAATGGCTGCTTCACGGCCGGCCAGCGCGTTGAGCAAACTGGACTTGCCCGCATTGGGTCGACCGGCAATCACCACCGTCATGCCATCGCGCAGCAAGGCGCCCTGGCCGGCTTCGCGCTTAACGGTGGATAACTCTTCGCGGACTTTATCGAGCATGCGCAATACGTGGCCATCGGCCAGAAAGTCGATTTCTTCCTCCGGGAAGTCAATCGCTGCCTCGACGTAGATGCGCAAACTGATGAGCTGCTCAGTCAAGTTATGCACACGGTGTGAGAAAGCACCCTGCAAAGACCGTAATGCGTTGCGCGCAGCCTGTGCAGAACTTGCTTCAATGAGGTCGGCTATGGCCTCGGCCTGAGCCAGATCGAGCTTGTCGTTTAAAAACGCGCGCTCACTGAATTCGCCTGGTCGTGCCAAACGGCAGCCCAGCTCGATGCAGCGTTGCAGCAGCATATCGAGCACGATCGGTCCGCCGTGACCTTGCAACTCCAGCACATCTTCGCCGGTGAACGAGTTCGGGCCCGGGAAATACAGCGCAATGCCTTCATCCAAAACTTCACCGTTTTCACCATAAAACGGTCCGTAATGGGCGTAGCGCGGTTTCAGTTCGCGCTCAGTGAACGCTTGCGCCGCCGCCCGGGCGAGTGGCCCGGAAACACGCACGATCCCCACACCACCTCGGCCTTGGGCGGTTGCCACAGCAGCAATGGTTTGTGCCGGAACACTCATAAAAACAGGCCTCAAAAACAAAAGTGACAGATAGCAAAACGCCCCACTAGGGGGCGTTTTGAGTGGTGATCAACAGAGTAAGTTAAGCAGCTGCTTTTTTGGTAGCGGCTTCGATCTTACGTGTGATGTACCACTGTTGAGCGATGGACAGGCAGTTGTTCACAACCCAGTACAGCACCAGACCAGCCGGGAACCACAGGAAGAAGAAGGTGAAGATGATTGGCATCAGCTTCATCACCTTGGCCTGCATCGGATCCGGAGGTGTCGGGTTCAGACGCTGCTGGATGAACATGGTTGCGCCCATGATGATCGGCAGAATGAAGAACGGGTCTTTAATCGACAAGTCGGTAATCCAGAGCATGAAAGGCGCTTGACGCATTTCAACACTTTCCAGAAGTACCCAGTACAAGGACAGGAACACCGGCATCTGCACCAGAATCGGCAAGCAGCCGCCCAGTGGATTGATCTTCTCTTTCTTGTACAGCTCCATCATTGCTTGCGACATTTTCTGGCGATCATCACCGAACTGCTCTTTCAGAGCGGCCAGTTTTGGTGCCACAGCGCGCATGCGAGCCATCGATTTGTAGCTGGCGGCCGACAGCGGGAAGAAGATCCCTTTGATCAGCATGGTCAGGAAGATAATCGACCAACCCCAGTTACCCACCAGGCTGTGGATATGTTGCAGCAACCAGAAGATTGGCTGGGCAATGAACCACAGAATGCCGTAGTCGACAGTCAGCTCCAGGCCTGGGGACAACTCTTTGAGTACACCCTGGCTCTTTGGACCTGCGTACAAGGTAGCGCTGGTTTCACCTGTTTTACCCGGCTCAACCGTCAAGGTAGGGCCAGTGAAACCGATGATGTAGTTGCCTTGATTGTCTTTGCGGGTCTGAACGACGTTGTTATCGCCTTTCTGCGGGATCCACGCGGTTACAAAGTAGTGCTGCAGCCATGCAACCCAGCCACCTTGAACGGTTTCTTTCAGCGAACCCTTGTCGATATCTTTCATCGACACTTTTTTGTACGGTTCTGCACTTGTCCACAGGGCAGCGCCCAGGTAAGTGGCAGTACCGGTGGCGGTGCTGGAAGAAGGATCAGAGCTGGCGTCGCGTTTCAATTGCGCGAACAGGTTGCCGGTCCACGGCTTGCCACTCTCGTTATCAATCAAATAACTGACTTGAACATCGTACAGGCCACGTTTGAACGTGAAACGCTTGATGTAGTTAACGCCGTCTTCGCTGAATTTCAGGTCAACAACCAATTGATCCTGGCCAGGAGCCAGTTCATAGGTCTTTTTATCCACACTGAAAACCGGACGACCGGCGGCACGTGCATCCGGGCCGTCAACGCCAGTCAGGCCACTTTGTGCCAGATAAGTACGCTCACCGCCGTTATCGAACAGCTGGAAAGGCACATCCGGGTGGTCCTGGCGACGTGGATAAAGCGGCAGACGCAGTTGGGCAACGTCACCACCCTGTGGATCAATTGCAATATCCAGTACGTCGGTTTTGACGTGAATCAGGTCTTTGCTTGCAGCCACCGGCGTTTCTGTTGGTGTGCTGGTGTCGGCATTGGCACTGGGTACATCGGCACTGTTCGAAGCGTTGTTACCTGGCACCGAGTCAGGCAAACCCTGCGCGGTATTACTGCTGGCGGCAACATTCTGAGTCGGCAGGGCAGCTTGGCCGTAATCCTGGTTCCATTTCAGAACCATAACGTAGGACACGACTGCGAGAGCGACGATCAGGATCGTGCGTTTAATATCCATGATTACTCGGCCATCAAGAAGAACGGGAGGTAGGGATAGGTGGAACCGGGTCGTAACCACCGGGATTCCACGGGTGACAGCGACCTAAACGACGAAAGGTCAGCCAGCCGCCGCGAAGAACGCCATGAGTTTCGATGGCTTCCAACGCGTAGCAGGAACAACTGGGGTAGAAACGGCAGTGATTTGCCATCAAAGGACTAATGGCATAACGGTAAAACTGGATCGGAACGAGCGCCAGTTTACGCATCAGGACTGCCTACCCCTACAGTTTCGGTTTTAACAGATGGAGCTGGCGTGTTACGGGCCAGACGTTTCCACAGTTTGCCGAAATGCTGAATCAATTCGGGGTTCTCTACGTCACCCAAACCTTTGCGCGCGACGATAACGATATCCCAACCAACCAGTAGATCCTGGTGGAGACGAAACGATTCACGCATCAAACGCTTAAGGCGATTGCGCTGAACGGAGAGCTTTACGCTCTTTTTCCCGATCACTAACCCCAAACGGGGGTGATCAAGATCGTTGCTGCGCGCAAGGAGCAGGAGATTTTTCCCCGGAACCTTGCCGGTGGGGGAGTCAAAGACTGCCTTGAAGTGTCGGGGAGTGAGTAACCGCTTTTCCCGACTGAAGTCCTGACTCACCACCATTGTCTGATTATCAAACTGCCAGACGCGCACGGCCTTTGGCGCGGCGACGCGACAGGACTGCACGGCCGTTTTTAGTAGCCATGCGAGCACGGAAACCGTGAGTGCGGGCGCGTTTGATAGTGCTTGGTTGGAAAGTACGTTTCATGTCGTGCTACCTGGTTCGTCCACAACGGGCCGGAATGGCCCCCGTTTTAAGAGACCGGCGATTCTAGTGAATGCAGGCCCATAGGTCAATTTCCAACCAACGTTGACGGCTAAATAGATACCAACGGTTGTGCACACGCATTTGTTCAGCCAGTCATAAAAATAAAAAGACAGCGTATTTAAAGCTTTTTTAAAGAACTTATTAACTTTAGTGAACCACTTATCTGTGGATAACTCGATGCAGCCCTTAAAAATCATGGCCTACAGAGAATGACAACACTGTCGAGAAGCCGTGCTCTGCCTGTGCTGCGACCTCGGATAAGCTGTGTACGAAAGGCCTCTTTATCCACAGGCCAGTTATGCACAGTGTTTCACCCCCACTTGTGCAACGAGCTTAGACCCGCTTATCCACAGACCTTATGCACATACCATTGGTCGCTTTGTTAACAGTAAAAAGACCTCGTTCTCCTTATAGGCAGGCAACCTACATGTGGATAAGTGGGCGAGTGGTCGCTACAATGGCGCCTGTTTTTGCCTCACCGGCTTTCAACTTAGGGGATATCCGTGTCAGTGGAACTTTGGCAGCAGTGCGTAGAGCTTTTGCGCGATGAGCTGCCTGCCCAGCAATTCAACACCTGGATCCGTCCACTACAGGTCGAAGCCGAAGGCGACGAGTTGCGCGTGTATGCGCCTAATCGTTTTGTGCTCGACTGGGTTAACGAGAAGTACCTGAGCCGTTTGCTTGAACTGCTGAACGAGCACAGCAATGGCATGGCGCCTGCGCTGTCCTTATTAATAGGCAGCAAACGCAGCTCGGCACCTCGTGCTGCGCCGAATGCGCCATTGGCCGCAGCGGCTTCGCAACAGCAATCCGCGCCTGCGCCAGCACCCAGCGCACCGGCAAGTGCCACGCCCGCACCGGCGCCAGCGCCTAAACAGGCGGACCAAGCGAGCGAAGAGCCTTCGCGTGACAGCTTCGACCCGATGGCGGGTGCCAGTTCGCAACAGGCGCCAGCCCGTGCCGAACAGCGCACCGTCCAGGTTGAGGGCGCGCTCAAGCACACCAGCTACCTGAACCGCACGTTCACCTTCGAAAACTTCGTCGAGGGCAAGTCCAACCAACTGGCCCGTGCGGCGGCGTGGCAAGTGGCCGACAACCCCAAGCATGGCTACAACCCGCTCTTCCTTTATGGCGGCGTTGGTCTGGGTAAAACGCACTTGATGCACGCGGTGGGCAACCACCTGCTGAAGAAGAACCCGAATGCCAAGGTGGTGTACCTGCATTCCGAGCGTTTTGTAGCCGACATGGTCAAGGCCCTGCAGCTCAACGCTATCAATGAGTTCAAGCGCTTCTACCGTTCGGTCGACGCCCTGCTCATCGATGACATTCAATTCTTTGCACGCAAAGAGCGTTCTCAGGAAGAGTTCTTCCACACCTTCAACGCCTTGCTTGAAGGCGGTCAGCAAGTGATTCTGACCAGCGACCGCTACCCTAAAGAGATCGAAGGGCTCGAAGAGCGTCTCAAATCCCGCTTCGGCTGGGGTTTGACCGTGGCCGTTGAGCCACCAGAGCTTGAAACGCGCGTCGCGATCTTGATGAAAAAGGCAGACCAGGCCAAGGTCGACCTGCCTCACGATGCCGCCTTCTTTATTGCCCAACGCATTCGTTCCAACGTGCGTGAGCTCGAAGGCGCGCTCAAGCGGGTTATTGCCCACTCGCACTTTATGGGCCGCGACATCACCATCGAGCTGATTCGCGAGTCCCTCAAAGACTTGCTGGCGCTGCAAGACAAACTGGTCTCTGTGGATAACATTCAGCGTACTGTGGCTGAGTACTACAAGATCAAAATTTCGGACTTGCTGTCCAAGCGTCGTTCACGCTCGGTGGCCCGCCCTCGCCAAGTGGCCATGGCACTGTCCAAAGAGCTGACTAACCACAGCCTGCCGGAAATCGGCGATGTGTTTGGTGGCCGCGACCACACCACGGTCTTGCACGCATGCCGCAAGATCAACGAACTCAAGGAATCCGACGCGGACATCCGCGAGGACTACAAGAACCTGCTGCGAACCCTGACAACCTGATGACACCAACGCAGCTTATTAAGGCAAGGGACTAGACCATGCATTTCACCATTCAACGCGAAGCCTTGTTGAAACCCCTGCAACTGGTCGCGGGCGTTGTAGAACGCCGCCAGACCTTGCCGGTATTGTCCAACGTGCTGTTGGTTGTCGAAGGCCAGCAATTGTCGCTGACCGGTACCGACCTTGAGGTCGAACTGGTCGGTCGCGTTCAGCTCGAAGAGCCGGCTGAACCCGGCGAGATCACCGTGCCTGCGCGCAAGCTGATGGACATCTGCAAAAGCTTGCCCAACGACGCCCTGATCGACATCAAGCTCGACGATCAAAAACTGGTGGTTAAAGCGGGCCGTAGCCGTTTTACCCTGTCCACCTTGCCTGCCAATGACTTCCCGACCGTTGAAGAAGGCCCGGGCTCGCTGACTTGCAGCCTGCAGCAAAGCAAGCTGCGCCGCCTGATCGAGCGCACCAGCTTTGCCATGGCCCAGCAGGACGTTCGTTACTACCTCAACGGCATGTTGCTGGAAGTTTCGGCCGGCATCATTCGCGCAGTGGCTACCGACGGTCACCGTCTGGCCATGTGCTCGATGAAAGCCGACATTGGCCAGCCAGACCGCCATCAAGTGATCGTGCCGCGTAAAGGCATCCTCGAAATGGCTCGTTTGCTGACCGAACCGGACGGCGAAGTCAGCATCGTGTTGGGCGCACACCACATCCGTGCGACCACCGGCGAGTTCACCTTCACCTCTAAGCTGGTAGATGGCAAGTTCCCGGATTACGAGCGTGTACTGCCTAAAGGCGGTGACAAGGTGGTGATCGGTGACCGTCAGGCCCTGCGTGAAGCGTTCAGCCGTACCGCCATTCTGTCCAACGAGAAGTACCGCGGTATTCGTCTGCAACTGGCTAATGGCCAATTGAAGATCCAGGCCAACAACCCGGAGCAGGAAGAAGCGGAAGAAGAAGTGGGCGTTGATTACAACGGCGGCTCGCTCGAAATCGGTTTCAACGTGAGCTACCTGCTGGACGTGCTGGGCGTGATGACCACTGAACAAGTGCGTTTGATCCTGTCGGACTCCAACAGCAGCGCCCTGGTGCAAGAGTCGGACAACGACGACTCGGCCTACGTTGTTATGCCGATGCGCCTGTAACTTATGCACAGCCCACGCTAGATGTCCCTTAGTCGCGTCTCTGTCACCGGTGTGCGTAACCTGCACCCGGTGACCTTCTCCCCCTCCCCCCGCATCAATATCCTGTATGGCGCCAACGGCAGCGGAAAAACCAGCGTGCTGGAAGCAGTCCATTTACTGGGGCTTGCCCGTTCGTTTCGCAGTACCCGGCTAACGCCGGTCATTCAGCATGAACTGCAAAGCTGCACCGTGTTTGGCCAGGTCGAACTGGCCGAAGGCGGGCACAGTGCGTTGGGTATTTCGCGGGACCGAAATGGGGAGTTCCAGATTCGGATCGACGGTCAAAATGCGCGCAGTGCCGCGCAGCTGGCCGAGATCCTGCCCCTGCAATTGATCAACCCTGACAGCTTCCGTCTACTGGAAGGCGCCCCAAAGATCCGTAGGCAGTTTCTCGACTGGGGGGTGTTCCATGTGGAGCCGCGCTTTATGTCGACCTGGCAGCGGCTACAGAAGGCCCTGCGGCAGCGGAACTCATGGCTGCGGCATGGTACACTCGACGCCGTTTCACAAGCGGCCTGGGACCGGGAACTGTGTCTGGCCAGTGCTGAAATTGATGAATACCGCCGCGCTTACATCAAGGCCTTGAAACCTGTCTTTGAGCAGACCTTAAGTGAGTTGCTTGAACTCGAAGGCTTAACGCTGAGTTATTACCGTGGCTGGGACAAAGACCGAGAGCTGAGTGCTGTACTCGCTGCGTCTGTCCACCGGGACCAGCAAATGGGGCATACCCAGGCCGGACCACAACGAGCTGACTTGCGCCTCAAGCTAGGTGCCAATAACGCGGCAGACATCCTGTCACGTGGTCAGCAGAAGTTAGTGGTCTGTGCATTGCGCATTGCCCAAGGGCATTTGGTGAGCCAGGCCCGGCGTGGCCAATGTATTTATCTGGTGGATGACTTGCCGTCCGAACTGGATGAGCAGCATCGCAACGCACTGTGTCGCTTGTTGGAAGACTTACGCTGCCAGGTTTTTATCACCTGTGTAGACCACGAATTTATGAGGGAAGGCTGGCAGACGGAAACGCCAGTTGCCCTGTTCCACGTGGAACAGGGCTGTATCACCCAGACCCACGACCATCGGGAGTGAAGGCATTGAGCGAAGAAAATACGTACGACTCAACGAGCATTAAAGTGCTGAAAGGCCTGGATGCCGTACGCAAACGTCCCGGTATGTACATTGGTGATACTGACGATGGCAGCGGCCTGCACCACATGGTGTTCGAAGTCGTCGACAACTCCATCGACGAAGCGCTGGCTGGCCATTGCGACGACATCACCATTACCATCCACCCGGATGAGTCCATTACCGTGCGCGATAACGGCCGCGGCATCCCGGTTGATGTGCACAAAGAAGAAGGCGTATCAGCGGCCGAGGTCATCATGACCGTGCTGCACGCCGGCGGTAAGTTCGATGACAACTCCTACAAAGTATCCGGCGGCTTGCACGGTGTAGGTGTGTCGGTAGTAAACGCCCTGTCCGAATTGCTGGTACTGACAGTACGTCGCAGCGGCAAGATTTGGGAACAGACCTACGTCCACGGCGTGCCTCAGGCACCTATGGCCATCGTTGGCGAAAGCGACACCACCGGTACTCAGATTCACTTCAAACCGTCTGCCGAGACCTTCAAGAACATTCACTTCAGCTGGGACATCCTGGCCAAGCGTATTCGTGAACTGTCCTTCCTGAACTCTGGCGTGGGTATCGTCCTCAAGGACGAGCGCTCCGGCAAAGAAGAGCTGTTCAAGTACGAAGGCGGTCTGCGTGCGTTTGTTGACTACCTGAACACCAACAAAACCACGGTTAACCAGGTCTTCCACTTCAATGTCCAGCGTGAAGATGGCATTGGTGTAGAAGTCGCCTTGCAGTGGAACGACAGCTTCAACGAGAACCTGTTGTGCTTCACCAACAACATTCCGCAGCGCGATGGCGGTACGCACCTGGTGGGCTTCCGCTCTGCCCTGACGCGTAACCTCAACACCTACATCGAAGCTGAAGGCCTGGCCAAGAAGCACAAGGTCGCCACCACCGGTGATGACGCCCGTGAAGGCCTGACCGCGATTATCTCGGTGAAGGTTCCGGACCCCAAGTTCAGCTCCCAGACCAAAGACAAGCTGGTGTCTTCTGAAGTGAAGACCGCAGTTGAACAGGAAATGGGCAAGTTCTTCTCCGACTTCCTGCTGGAAAACCCGAACGAAGCCAAGCTGATCGTCGGCAAAATGATCGACGCAGCGCGTGCCCGTGAAGCCGCGCGTAAAGCCCGTGAGATGACCCGCCGCAAAGGCGCGCTGGACATCGCAGGCTTGCCGGGCAAACTGGCCGACTGCCAGGAAAAAGACCCGGCATTGTCCGAGCTGTACCTCGTGGAAGGTGACTCTGCTGGCGGCTCCGCCAAGCAGGGACGTAACCGCCGCACCCAAGCCATCCTGCCGTTGAAGGGTAAAATCCTCAACGTTGAGAAAGCCCGTTTTGACAAGATGATCTCTTCGCAAGAAGTCGGCACCTTGATCACCGCACTGGGCTGCGGCATTGGTCGTGAAGAGTACAACATCGACAAACTGCGCTATCACAACATCATCATCATGACCGATGCTGACGTCGACGGTTCGCACATCCGTACCCTGCTGCTGACCTTCTTCTTCCGTCAGTTGCCGGAGCTGATCGAGCGTGGCTACATCTACATCGCCCAGCCGCCGTTGTACAAAGTGAAAAAGGGCAAGCAAGAGCAGTACATCAAAGACGACGACGCCATGGAAGAATACATGACCCAGTCGGCCCTTGAAGACGCCAGCCTGCACCTCAACGAAGACGCCCCAGGCATCTCCGGTGAAGCGCTGGAGCGTCTGGTGTACGACTTCCGCATGGTTATGAAGACCCTCAAGCGTCTGTCGCGCCTGTACCCACAGGAGCTGACCGAGCACTTCATCTACCTGCCGGCCGTCACCCTTGAGCAGTTGGGCGACCATGCTGCCATGCAAGCCTGGATGGCCAAGTTCGAAGAGCGTCTGCGTCTGGTTGAGAAGTCTGGCCTGGTGTACAAAGCCAGCCTGCGTGAAGACCGCGAGCGCAATGTCTGGTTGCCAGAAGTCGAGCTGATCTCCCACGGCCACTCGACCTTCATCACCTTCAACCGCGACTTCTTCGGCAGCAACGACTACAAAACCGTTGTGACCCTGGGCGCCCAATTGAGCACCCTGCTCGACGACGGTGCTTACATCCAGCGTGGCGAGCGTCGTAAACAAGTCACCGAGTTCAAAGAAGCCCTGGACTGGCTGATGGCCGAAAGCACCAAGCGCCACACCATCCAGCGCTACAAAGGGCTGGGCGAAATGAACCCGGACCAACTCTGGGAAACCACCATGGACCCAAGCGTGCGCCGCATGCTGAAAGTCACCATTGAAGACGCGATCGGCGCCGATCAGATCTTCAACACCTTGATGGGCGACGCGGTAGAACCCCGCCGAGACTTCATCGAGAGCAACGCACTGGCCGTGTCCAACCTGGACTTCTGATGCGTGATGGCAGGGGATAGAGACTTATCCCCAAGGCCAATAAAAAAGCCCGCCCTGTTGAGAAACAGGGCGGGCTTTTTGTTATTTGTATTTAAGGGTGGATGTCCAAGGCTGAGCTACACCGCAATGGTATGTTTAGCCGCAACTTTTTCAGCAACAACGCTATAGATATCAGTATCAACTCCCGGAACTTTGACCGAAATAATCAGCGCATAACGTGCAGTACTGTCATACCGTTCCAAAGCCCCTCTGGTCTTCCACCAGCCTAATGACGGGTAAACGGCAAGATAACCGCGACTGGCCAACTCAGCGGCAGTACCTGTCCAACTGTCTTGATGAAGCGATCCCCGGTGGCGTTTCTGTGTACCTAACGTCCATGCGGGGTCATAGTCGTGGCTTGATATTCCATTGTTATCTTCACGCGCTGCGGCATTTACCCTGGCTCTGAAGCGCGGAACATCTTCTGTAGGGCGTTTAACGTCAAAACGTAAACCATGGGACTCATATCGATAGCGAGACCGCCCACGGGCCGATGGATTGGGTTCAATGAAGTAAGACAACGTAACGGTCATTTCAACGTCAGTCGCGCCCAATGCTTCAAGTTCATCTTTGGGCCAAGGTAATTCGTGTAAATGCATTTCTCGTGGAGAAAGACCTTCCCCTTTCCGCTTCTGAAAGGGCTGGAGCGTGTCTTCAACGATGAGTGTGAGCGAATTGGATGCGCTCCACTTGGCCCGCTCAAAGTTGGGCACGCCGAAGCCACAGTGCCTGATCAACCGTTCGTAATCTTGTTTAGTTGGATTTCGATGTTGTGGAAGAAACATGTGCTTCATCGCATCAGTCCACTCTGCTGAGTGAACAATCAAGGCCCGAATACTTTCAGGCCATCGCTGTGGGTATGTGGCCATTAACTGAGCCGCCATCCTCGAGCAAAGTGAGGTCGCAGCGCTGGTGGCTGTCGCCAATGTCAGGCTGCGATCAATGGGATGATTATGAGTTGTCAGTAATGACAACTCCCCAGCAGTGGCTGGTCCCATGAGCTCATCATGGAGAAGATTCCCTCCCTCAAAGAGTACATCTGGTTTTAGGGGGTAATGACTAATCCAGTTCTGCGATGTTGTACTGAATGGACTCAGGCCTCCCTGAGCGGCAACCGTTCTAAGGCCCGGCGCAAGCGCTACCAAGTCTGTATACGCTCCGACCGTTAGTGAGTTCCAAGCCTGAGCAGGATCGCAAATCCCTATAACGGTATTGCTGCTTGGATAGTTAACCCATTCACTCGGGCCTCGAATATTGCCTGCCGAGACTACAAACAGACGTGGGCTGGCTCCTTGGCCATCTGCATCAGCGGCTAGTCGATCAAGTGTTGAAGACCATGATGACGGGCGGCCTCTGTCACGGCCATCAAGAGTGGTTACGGCCATACTGAAGAGTCGGGCCCGCAGAGGAGCCGTAATTTCTGGTCGACTGACAGCCTCAATGGTATTGAAGCCAAAATTGTTCGGGTCTCCGGCGTTGGTTCCGTCACTTGGTAGCAGTTTTACAGATTCAAGACGATGTTCAATCGAGAGAGGTTCTGCTGAGCTCAAGGTAGTAGTCAAATCGCCGTACAACGATAGCCCTGCCATGCTGGTTCCATGTCCATGGTGATCATCCACCCCCCAATCGGGTTCAATAGTGTGGAGGTCTGAATCTGCAAGTGCTGGAGTAAGCAGGGGGTGACCATGGTTTATGCCTGTATCAAGGATGCAAATGTGTGGAGCATTGTCGGAGGTGGAGAAGGTTGTCCTTTCCAGCAACTCTTCAGTCCATTCGTGCTGATCGTTAGGTGTTAACGAATCAAAAAAAGCTGCCGTTTCTTTTGCCCTGCGCAGTTCAGCAATGCTGTTAAGGGCAAGAACCGACTGCTGCAGAACGACCTTGCAGCTTTGAATGATCAGTACTGTTCGCTCTGGGAAGTAAAGCCTTCCACTCAGCACTCGAATACCCAGGCGTTCAGCGATATGCACAAAGCCTTCAACGACGGCTTCGCGGTTGTCTCTGACGGGCAACCATACCTCCCACCAAATTACCTCGTTTGCATCTGTTGGAAAGAGGGAGGGCTCGTCTGTCCAAATTGCTTGAAGCTGAGCCACGTGGATAGACTGAATTGTATGAATAAGGGCTTTATGGTCCAGGCTTTGCCCTTTCTTTCCCCGACGATCAGTCAAGTATTCAATGATGATATTTTCAAAAAAATCGAGCTTTCCGTCTGGAACGAAAACTGTCGCAAAGCCTTTATCGTCTTGCTCTTTGTAATTGAGCAGCTCAATTCCTTTTCGGCTATTGGCCAAACTCTCAAAAGCCAATTTGACATCAGTAAAGCTTTCAAATTGAATTCGAAGCCCTATGCCGTCCTTGATACCTAGCGCTATTTGAGCTTCTTTTGCCTCTAAAGCAACAGGTTGAATTTGCTTAAGCTGTTCTCGAAGGGAGCTGCCATGTTGGATTCGTTCGCGAGTAGGCAGAGGCGAGCGCTTGATTTTAATGTTATGTGACTTGTAGGGTTCAGATGTTGAGGTATTTTTAGGAAACAAGTGCGGAAGGTTTTCTTTGCGTTGATCCATCATCGCGTACCGCTCTTTGAATTAAGTATCCATTAGTAGTTTTTTATTGATGAGCCTGCGCTCTTCCAGCATCCGGAAAATATCAGAATCAGTTATCGATGCCCGGTCATGAATAATGGCATCTTTGATGGTGTCATCCGCTGCGCGCGCAACATCGGCATAACTCAAACCCATGGCTTTCTCTGCCAGCTTCGACCACGATAACCGTTTGGGTTTGAAGATGGCCAAGCGGTTTTTCAGCACCGCAACAATTTGCTCTGCTTCGGGTAGCCCGTATTGGACCATGTCATCAAACCGGCGGAACAAGGCGTAATCCAGAATCTCAGGGTGATTAGTAGCCGCAATCACCAGGCTGTGAGATTGATCCTGTTCAAGCATTTGCAAAAAGCTGTTAAGCACACGACGTATTTCGCCGACGTCGTTGGCCAAGCCACGTTGTGAGCCAATGGCATCGAATTCGTCGAAAAAATATACGCCACGAACGTCTGCGATTGCATCGAAGACTTGACGCAGTTTAGCGGCGGTCTCGCCCATGTACTTAGTGATCAGGGCGTCAAGGCGAACGACAAATAGCGGGATGCCTAACTCGCCTGCCAACGCTGAGGCTGTTAGGGTTTTGCCCGTACCGGGTGGCCCAACAAGCAGCAATTTACGCCTTGGCGACAAGCCATGGGCACGGATTTTGGTATGGTTTTGTTGTTCTTTGATTATCCGATGCAGGCGCATGGCTACCTGCTCGTCCAGAATCATGTCAGATAGTCGAGCTTGCGGGTAATACGCTTGCAGCAACTCGGACAACTCTCCCCTTGGTTGGCTGATGGGGGTAGTCTTGCTAGCCATTTTGGAGGACGGCCGGCTCTTAGCTGCGTCAATGAGCGCTTTGAGTTCCACGGCAAGTTTTCCATGGCCCAGCTTTGCCTCATGGGCTGCAACCTGCATTGCGACAGAGAAAAAGTGGCTGTCGTCACCGGTGATATGTGATTTCAGAAGGGCTTTGAGCTGATCTGCACTTGCCATAGGGTGTGACCTCATTCTAGCCCGGCATTATAGGCTTCATTGGGGGAGGCTTACAGAAAACGGTTTTCCTTTTAGCTAGCCGGTAGGCTAGAGATTTCAGGTTTTTTGCTGGGTGGTAACCGTTTAGGGTGTTTACATGAATATATTAAAAGTTTGTATGGTGTTTATGTAGTAGATGAACCTTGATAAATACGAATAACCTAACGTTAGCAGCTTTTTATGTTTTATCACTCAATATATATCAGGGTAATTCCGATGTAGATGTAAGCTTGTTATTTAAAATGTGTAGGCAATATCTTGGTGTGTTTGTATGAATTATACAGTCCGTGTTGAAAAGTTTATGCTGAAAAATATTAAAGGTGTCTTGTCTCTGAGCGGTGACAAGTGCCATTCTAGTAAGAGGAATTTTTTAAGGCTGTTTTAAATGACCAGATTTAGAGTTAACGTATTCCCATGAATATAATTGATTGATGCCTAGATATTTTCATATACGTGTGTTTGCAAAGAGGTCTCATGACGGGTTCTGATTACCTCGCGCAGCTGCAAGCTGAAAATGCTCGATTGGTCGCTCTATTAGAGGCACACCATATTGAATGGCGACAGACTGAAGTCTTGTCCCCGATTCTTTTATCCGTCACTGAAATACCTGCTCAGTACCTGCGAACTCAAGACAAGCTAGAACTATTTAAGCGTTTGTTTCGAGGTCGCACTGATGTCTTCCCTCTGCGTTGGGAAAGTAAAACCGGGAAGACCGGATTTTCGCCAGCCTGTGCTAATGAATGGCGTCCAGGTGTTTGTCAGAAACCGAAAATCAAGTGTGCTGAGTGCAACCATCGCCAATTAGTTCCTGTGGATGACCACGTACTTTATCGGCATCTGGCAGGCGAGATAGTCGCAGGCGTATACCCATTGCTCGCAGATGACACATGTTTTTTCTTGGCTGTGGATTTTGACGAAGCTGACTGGCGTGAAGACTTACTGAGCTTCGTTCAATCGTGTCGAGAACTGGGCGTGCCGGTGGCTTTGGAGATATCTCGCTCCGGTAATGGTGCTCATGCCTGGATATTTTTTGCGCGGGCTGTCACCGCTCAAGATGCCCGGCGACTGGGGACGGCGATCATTAGTCATACCTGTGTTCGAACGCGACAGCTAAAGCTGAGTTCGTATGACCGGCTTTTCCCTAATCAAGACAGGATGCCAAAGGGTGGTTTTGGCAACCTGATTGCACTGCCGCTGCAGAAGAATGCACGTCAACACGGCTGCACCGTCTTTGTGGATGATGAGTTGAGAGCGTATCCCGATCAATGGGCGTTTCTGGCCAGTATCCAGCCAATGGACATAGAAGATATCGAGCCAGCCATCGTATGCGCGACGGGGCATACCCACCCTCTGGATGTCACATTTGTTGCGCTGGAAGACGAGCAACAGCCTTGGAAGAATCTCGGCCAACAAAGATTGTCTTGCTCAATGCCGATATCCTTGACAGTCACGCTGGCAAACCAGGTTTACTTTGACAAGTCTGAACTTCCGCAAGCATTGGCCAATCGTTTGATTCGATTGGCTGCGTTTCAAAATCCAGAGTTCTACAAGGCGCAGGCGATGCGCATGTCCGTTTGGAACAAACCTCGGATCATTGGTTGTGCAGATAACTACCCCAAGCACATCGCACTACCTCGGGGCTGCTTGGACGCCGCAATCGAGCTCCTGAAGAATAACGGGGTTACGGTCGTAATCCAGGATGAGCGTTTTGCTGGGGAAACCGTCAATTTTAGTTTCGCTGGCTCATTGCGTGAGGATCAGGAGGCAGCAGTAACGGCAATACTGGAGCACGATACGGGCATCCTGTGTGCCCCAACAGCATTCGGCAAAACCGTAGCCGCAGCCGCATTGATTGCACGCCGTGGGGTGAATACGCTCGTGCTTGTGCATCGAACTGATCTGCTACGCCAATGGCAGGAGCGATTGCAGATGTTCCTTGGTCTGGGTAAAGGGGTCGTAGGCAGCATCGGCGGCGGTAAAGTGAAACCGACGGGTGTTATTGATATCGCCGTGATGCAGTCGCTATCCAGGCTGGGGCAAGTTAGCGATCAGGTGAAATCCTATGGGCAGGTCATCGTTGATGAATGCCATCACCTGTCGGCATTTTCGTTTGAGACGATCTTGAAACATGTTCGGGCAAAATATGTGCTTGGACTAACAGCCACACCAGAACGTCGTGATGGTCAGCATCCCATCATATTTATGCAGTGCGGGCCGATTCGACATACCGCGAGCAGGGCAACGAGTGCGCCTGATGATTTGATGGTTGAAACCCGACTGTTGCCCGCTCAAATCAATCTGCCTGAGGGGGCTGGTATTCAAGATGTATTCCGGCACCTGGCTGAGAATATTGAGCGTACAGAGCTGATTGCGCTTGAAGTCGATAAAGCGTTCAACCAAGGCCGTAAGGTGTTGGTGCTGACAGAACGAACCGATCACCTGAGCGCCATAGAGGCAGCGTTGGCGGGTCGTATACAGAACCTGTTTACCTTACATGGGCGTATCTCGAAAAAGCAGCGTATCGCGCTGACAGATGAATTAGCCGCCCTGCCACCGGATGTCCCTCGCGTGCTATTGGCCACTGGCAAACTCATAGGTGAAGGATTTGACCATCCACCCTTGGATACCTTGGTGCTAGCAATGCCTATTTCTTGGAAAGGCACATTACAGCAATACGCCGGGCGTTTGCATCGGGAGCATGCGAGCAAATCAGACGTGCGCATCATCGAATTTATCGATGCAGGGCATCCTGCGCTGTTGCGGATGTGGGATAAGCGCCAACGTGGGTATCGGGCGATGGGGTATCGGGTCGCAGATACCTCAAGTTCGATGGAGTTATTTCGAACCTCTCGGGGGTGATCTGGTACTGGGTCATCACTCTGGCTTGTGCGCAGTTGCCTAATTGCGAGGTTAATCCGCCAACAAAACCCCCTGCTCTTCCCTGCACAGCTCCAGCAAAAAATCCCACACCACCCGCAGCCTCACTGATTTGTGCAATTCGCGCCGGGTGCTGATCCAGTAGCTGCGTTGCACTGACTCTTCGGGCAGTACACGCACCAATTCAGGGTCTTGGCTGGCCATGTAGTTGGGCAGTACGGCGATGCCCAGCCCGGCGCGGGCGGCTTGTTGTTGGGCGATGACGCTGGTGCTGCGGAAGGTCACGGTCGGGTTGCGGCAGAAGTGGTTGATAAACAGCAGTTCTTCGCTGAACAGCAGGTCGTCGACGTAGCCGATCCAGAAGTGGTTGGCCAGGTCGTCGCGGTGGTTCAGGGCTGGCGCTTTGTCGAGGTAGTCGCGGCTGGCGTACAGCGCCAGGCGGTAGTCGGTGAGTTTGCGGGTGATCAACAGGTCGGCGTGGGGCCGGTCGAGGTGCACGCTGATTTCCGCTTCGCGGTTGAGGATGCTGACAAAGCGCGGCACCGCGACCAGTTCAACTTCCAGCCCGGGGTAGCGTTCGAACAGCCCGCGCAAGCGTGAGGTGAGGAACATGATGCCGATGCCTTCGGTCACGCCCAGGCGGATTTTGCCCAATGGGATGATGGCCTGGGTAATTTCTTCCTGGGCCAGCAGGGCGACGTTTTCCATCGCCTCGGCATGTTTGAGCAGCGCCTGCCCGGCCGGGGTCAGTTGGTAGCCTTGGGCATGCTGCACAAACAGCGCCGTGCCCAGGTGCTGCTCAATGTGCTCAATGTGCCGCGCCACGGTGCTGTGGGTGGTGTTGAGGCGCTTGGCAGCCGTGAGCAGGCGCCCGCTGCGCTGTAGCTCCAGAAAATACCGCATGTCATTCCAGTCGAACATCGTCGTCCCTCGTGCCCGGTCATTTGAGCTGTGCAAAAACGCACAAGCCATGGGTGAAATCACGCGTTTTCAACTCGAAATTAATCAATAGGATGGAGAACGACAAGAACAAAAAATAATCAGGCGAGGTGCGACATGCCATCAGCCAATCAGATCTACGACTACATTGTGGTGGGCGCCGGGCCTGCGGGGTCAGTGTTGGCGAATCGGCTGTCTGCCGATCCCAAGCACAACGTGTTGCTGCTCGAAGCGGGTGGGCAAGACAACTACCCGTGGATCCATATCCCTGTGGGTTACCTTTATTGCATTGGTAACCCGCGCACCGACTGGTGTTTTAAAACCGAAGCCCAGCCCGGGCTGCAAGGCCGCAGCCTGAGTTACCCGCGCGGTAAGGTGTTGGGCGGCAGTTCTTCGATCAACGGCATGATCTACATGCGTGGTCAGGCCGGTGATTACGACCGCTGGGCAGCCATGGGCAATAAGGGCTGGACCTGGCAAGACGTGCTGCCGCTGTTCAAACGCAGTGAAAAACACTATGCCGGGAACTCCGCGCTGCACGGCGCCGAGGGCGAGTGGCGGGTTGAGCAGCAGCGTTATTCCTGGACGATTCTGGATGCCTTCCGCGATGCGGCTGCGCAAAACGGCATCGCCAGCGTCAATGACTTCAACGGCGGCGACAATCAGGGCTGTGGATACTTTCAAGTGAACCAGCGCGCCGGTGTGCGCTGGAATGCCTCCAAAGCGTTTATCCGCCCCGTGCTCAAGCGTCCCAACCTGACGGTGCTGACCGGAGTGCAGGTCGATAAAGTGCTGCTGGAGAACCACCGCGCCACGCAGGTGAAGGCCCGCTGGCAAGGCGCGGATCACACTTTTAGCGCACGCCGCGAAATCATCTTGAGCGCGGGCTCGATTGGCTCGCCGGGGATTTTGCAGCGCTCGGGCATCGGCCCGCGTCCATTGCTGGAGAGCCTGGGGATAACCGTGCAGCACGAGCTGCCGGGTGTCGGCGGCAACCTGCAAGACCACCTGCAACTGCGCCTGATTTTCAAACTGAGCAACGCCCGCACCCTCAACCAAGTGGCCAACAGCCTGTGGGGCAAAGTCGGCATGGGCCTGCGTTATGCCTACGACCGCAGTGGTCCGTTGGCCATGGCACCGAGTCAGTTGGGCGCCTTCGTTAAGTCCGATCCGGATCAACCCTCAGCTAACTTGCAGTACCACGTCCAGCCGCTGTCGCTGGAGCGCTTTGGTGAGCCGCTGCACACCTTCCCGGCGTTTACCGCGTCGGTGTGCAACCTGCGGCCTAAAAGCCGTGGCCGGGTCGATATCCGCTCGGCCAACCCGGACGACGCACCCTTGATCGATCCCAATTACCTGAGCCATCCCGACGACCTGAAAGTCGCCGCCGATGCGATCCGTCTCACCCGGCGCATCGTCGCCAGCTCCGCCCTGCACACGTTTAGCCCCGAGGAATACCTGCCCGGCGCCGCCCTGCAAACCGAACAGGAACTGCACGAAGCAGCCGCCAAAATCGGCACGACGATCTTTCACCCGGTCGGCACCTGCCGCATGGGGCAAGACGCCGAAGCCGTGGTCGATGCCGAACTGCGGGTGCATGGCATCGCCGGCTTGCGGGTCGCAGACGCGTCCATCATGCCGACGATTGTCTCGGGTAATACCTGTTCGCCTACGCTGATGATTGGCGAAAAGGCCGCGCAATTGATTCTCGCAACCCCCTCTAACGCACTGGAGATAGACGCAGGTATCAGCCGTACTGCAGCAGTACCGGTCGCCTGACAGCGATCGTGGTTTCGGTCGCAGTCATCCGAAACCGACAGTGGACAACAACAATAATCACTGTGGCCCACAGGGCCGAGGACATTGAATATGTCGGACTCAATTGCACAATCGGCAGCAGCCCCCGCCAAGGGGACGACTGGCCGTGAAGAACGAAAGATCATCTTCGCGTCATCCCTCGGGACGGTGTTCGAGTGGTATGACTTTTTCTTGTATGGCGCGCTGGCGACCGTCCTGAGCAAGCAGTTCTTTTCAGGTGTTAACGACACCACCGCGTTTATCTTTGCCTTGATGGCCTTCGCCGCCGGCTTCTTGGTGAGACCGTTCGGGGCCTTAGTGTTTGGCCGCTTGGGCGACATGATCGGGCGAAAATACACCTTCCTCATGACCATCGTTCTGATGGGCCTGTCGACCTTTGCGGTCGGCCTGCTACCCACCTACACCAGCATCGGCATTGCTGCGCCGATCATGCTGGTGCTGTTGCGCATGCTTCAGGGCCTGGCGCTGGGTGGCGAATATGGCGGTGCGGCGACCTATGTGGCCGAACACGCCGCTCCCGGCAAGCGTGGTTTTAACACCAGCTGGATTCAGTCCACCGCCACCTTGGGCCTGTTGCTGTCGCTGCTGGTGGTGTTGAGCTGCCGCTACCTCACCGGCGATCAGTTTGAAGTGTGGGGCTGGCGCTTGCCGTTCCTGCTGTCCATCGTGCTGCTGGGCATCTCGACCTGGATCCGCATGAGCATGCATGAGTCGCCTGCCTTCGCAAAAATGAAGGCCGAAGGTAAAACCAGCAAATCGCCGATCCGTGAATCATTCGGCAAATGGGAAAACCTGAAAATCGTCCTCATCGCCCTGTTCGGTATCAACGCAGGCCAGGCGGTGACCTTCTACGCGGCGCAGTTCTACGTGCTGTTCTTCCTCACGCAAATGCTCAAAATGGACCCGGCCCAGGCCAACATGCTGCTGATTATCAGCGTGGTCATCGGCGCGCCGTTCTTCATCTTCTTTGGTTGGCTGTCGGATAAAGTCGGGCGCAAGCCGATTTTGATGCTCGGCCTGTTGCTGGCCACGCTGCTGTACTTCCCGCTGTTCAAAGCCCTGAGCCATTACGCGAACCCGCAGATCGACACCGCCAGTCGCCAGTCACCGATTGTGGTCACGGCTGACCCTGCCACCTGCACCTTCCAGTTCGATCCTGTGGGTAAAGCGCGTTTTGACAGCCCGTGCGACAAGGTCAAAACCTTCCTGGTCAAACAAGGCCTGCCTTACGTCTCGCAGTCTGCCCCGACCGGTGCCGACGTACTGGTAACCGTGGGTGAGCAAAAGATCATCGGCTTTAACGAAGCTGCCCTGCGCGAAAGCGTGGCAGCTGCGGGCTACCCGGCCAAGGCCGACCCAAGCACTGTTAACCAGCCAATGGTGGTGTTGATCATGGTGGTGCTGACGCTCATCGCCACCATGACCTACGGCCCGCTCGCGGCGGTGATGGTTGAGCTGTTCCCGACGCGGATCCGCTACACCTCGATGTCCCTGCCCTACCACATCGGTAACGGCTGGTTTGGCGGGTTCCTGCCGACCGTGTCGTTTGCGCTGGTGGTGTACACCGGGGATATCTTCTACGGGCTGTGGTACCCGATCGTCATCACCGGCGTCAGCTTCGTGGTGGGGATGCTGTTCCTCAAAGAAACCCGGCACGTGAATATCGATAAGGTTTAAAGCCGGGCGGATCAAACGCACAAAAAAACCGACCAACAGGTCGGTTTTTTTAGGCGTTAGAAAAACTTATGCACGTTTTCTGTTCAAAAGTCATACCGAGAAATAAGCATGTAAATCATCGAGTTACGACTGTATTTCAAAAGAAATCCAAAACTTGTGCACACGTTATCCACAATTCGCTCAGTTCACCGCTGTTTCGGTTTGCACCGCCACCGGTGGCAAGGAGCCCATGGCCCGCTGAGCGTCTTCATTCCATGTTTGTACCCGCTCATTGAGCTCGGCAATCGCCCGCGGGCCGCTGCCGTTGGCGTACATCGGCTCACCAATGACCACTTCAATGGTGCCGGGGCGCTTGGCCCAACCAGTCTTAGGCCAGAACTTGCCCGCGTTGTGGGCAATCGGCAGAACCGGCAACTCGGCGTTCACCGCCAGCGCTGTACCGCCGCGGGAGAACTTGCCGACCTGACCGTAAGGCACACGCGTGCCCTCAGGAAAAATCAGCACCCAGATGTTGTCCTTGAGCAGCTCATCACCTTTTTTGGCGATGTCTTTGAGCGCCGCTTTCGGGTTGTCCCGGTCAATCGCAATCGGGCGCAGCATCGCCATCGCCCAGCCAAAAAACGGCACGTACAACAGTTCACGCTTGAGCACCTGGCTCAACGGCTGAAAGTAGGCCGAGAGAAAAAACGTCTCCCAGGTACTTTGGTGGTTGGCCAGAATCACGCACGGGCGCTCAGGGATGTGCTCTGCACCGGTGACCTTGACGTTGATGCCCAGAAACACCCGCGTCAGCCACAACGCGCAGCGGCACCAGTACACGTTGATAAAGCGATAACGCGCAGGAAACGACAAAAAGGGCGCGACAAAAAAACTCAGTGAGCACCACAGCAGAGAACTGGTGCCCAGCAGCAGGTAAAAGAAGAAAGTTCTGATGGCCTGCAGTATCGACATAGCGGCTTTTACCGTTGCGGATAAGGCATGACTGAACAGGCCTGTGCACAGAATGCCGGCGCGTGTTCAAACCTGCCCTATTTGTGGATAAGTTCGGCGGCAACTGCCACCAGATCGTCAAATATTAGAGTACTGTCCGGTAATTCTTTGGCCAAAGTTTGTAGGCCTTTTCCGGTTTTTACCAAAACGGGCGTTGAACCGACGGCCTCAGCAGCCTGTAAGTCACTCAAGCTGTCACCCACAAACCAGCATTCGGTCAGATCTGCACCGTAATGCTCAGCAATTGTGTGCAACATGCCCGGCTTTGGCTTGCGGCATGTGCAGCCTTCATCGGGCCCGTGAGGGCAATACACCACCAGCCCAAGCTCGCCACCCTGTTCGGCCACCAACGCGCGCAGGCGTGCGTGCATGGCGTCCAGCGTGGCGAGGTCGTAATAGCCGCGGGCAATGCCGGACTGGTTGGTTGCCACGGCAACCGTCCAGCCCGCTTTGCTCAACTGCGCAATCGCCTCAATCGCGCCGGGGAGCGGGATCCACTCCTCGACAGACTTGATGTAAGCGTCGGAGTCCTGGTTGATGACACCGTCCCGATCGAGAATCAGCAGCTTCATCAGTTCCTCAGCTCAGCAACGAAATATCAGCGACGCCCAGGAACAGGCTGCGCAGACGGGCCAGCAAGGCGTAGCGGTTAGCCCGCACGCTGGCGTCATCGGCGTTGATCATCACCGCTTCAAAGAACGCGTCCACCGGCTCGCGCAGCGAGGCCAGACGGGTCAGCGCTTCGTTGTACTGACGGGCAGCGGCCATCGGTTGTACCGCTTCGTCCGCCTTTTGAATGGCCGAGTACAGCGAGAACTCGCTGGCGTTGTCGAAGAACTTGGCTTCGACATTCGTCGAAATCTTGCCTTCCACTTTGCTCAACAGGTTCGATACACGCTTGTTCACAGCGGCCAGAGCTTCGGCTTCCGGCAACTGACGGAACGCCTGAACGGCTTGCACACGCTGATCGAAGTCCAGCGCCGAACGCGGCTGCAACGCACGCACCGACAGGTACGTCGCCACGTCCACGCCTTCGTCTTCATAACGCGCACGCAGGCGGTCGAAGATGAACTCCAGCACCTGGTCAGCCAGACCGGCCGACTTGACCTTGGCACCGAACGCGCTAACCGCGAAATTCACCGCTTCGGTCAGGTCGAGGTCGAGCTTTTTGTCGATCAGAATCCGCAAGATGCCCAGCGCTGCGCGACGCAGTGCGTACGGGTCTTTGCTACCGGTCGGGAGCATGCCGATGCCGAAAATACCCACCAGGGTATCGAGCTTGTCAGCGATGGCCACCGCTGCACCGGTCAGGGTTTCTGGCAGTTCAGCGCCCGCACCGCGCGGCATGTACTGCTCGTTCAGCGCCAGGGCGACATCTTCTGGCTCGCCATCATTGAGGGCGTAGTAGTAACCGGCAATGCCTTGCATTTCCGGGAACTCGCCGACCATTTCGGTGGCCAGGTCGCACTTGGACAGCAAGCCTGCACGGGCTGCGCGCTGAGCGTCGCCGCCAATGCGCGGGGCGATGAACGCGGCGAGCTTAGATACGCGCTCGGCCTTGTCGTAAACGCTGCCCAGTTGCGCCTGGAACACCACGTTTTGCAGGCGCTGGTTGAAGCTTTCCAGCGGCTGCTTTTTGTCTTGCTTGAAGAAGAACTCAGCATCGGTCAGACGTGGGCGGACCACTTTCTCGTTACCCGAGATGATCTGCTTCGGATCTTTGCTCTCGACGTTGGCCACGGTGATGAAACGCGGCAGCAGCTTGCCATCGACGTCCAGCAGGCAGAAATACTTCTGGTTGTCCTGCATGGTGGTGATGAGGGCTTCTTGCGGCACGTCGAGGAAGCGCTCTTCGAACGAACACACCAGCGGCACCGGCCATTCCACCAGCGCGGTCACTTCATCAAGCAGGCTTGGCGGTACGATCGCAGTGCCTTCCTGCATCGTGGCCAGTTCGGCCACACGCTTGGAGATCAGCTCGCGACGCTCATTGAAGTCTGCCAGCACGTAGGCCTTGCGCAGGTCTTCGAGGTAGTTGGCAGGCGAGGTGATGCGCACGTTTTCCGGGTGGTGGAAACGGTGACCACGGGAATCACGGCCAGCCTTTTGCGCGAGGATGGTGCAGTCGATGACCTCATCGCCCAGCAGCATCACCAACCATTGGGTTGGACGCACGAATTCTTCTTTGCGTGCACCCCAGCGCATGCGCTTGGGGATCGGCAAATCGTTCAGCGAGTCTTCAACGATGGTCGGCAGCAGGCTGGCGGTCGGCTTGCCGATGATCACCTGGCTGAAACGCAGTTTTGGACCGCTCTGATCGATTTCGCTCAGCTCAACGCCGCATTTTTTGGCAAAACCCAGGGCTGCCTGGGTCGGGTTGCCTTCAGCGTCGAACGCGGCCTGGCGAGGCGGGCCGTCGATGTTGATGCTGCGATCAGGCTGTTGCGTGTCGAGCTGGGTCAGCAGCACGGCCAGACGGCGCGGCGCGGCATAGACTTTTTTCGCCTTGAAGTTCAGACCGGCGCTTTGCAGGCCTTTTTCGATACCGGCCAGAAACGCGTCGGCCAAGGTACTGAGGGCTTTTGGCGGCAGTTCTTCAGTGCCCAGTTCAACCAGAAAATCTTGAGCACTCATTGTGCAGCCTCCAACTTAGCCAACACTTCATCACGCAAATCGGGTGGAGCCATCGGGAAGCCCAGCTTGGCGCGCGCTTCGAGATACGCCTGAGCCACCGAACGCGCCAAGGTACGCACCCGCAGAATGTACTGCTGACGTGCGGTCACCGAAATGGCCCGGCGCGCGTCCAGCAGGTTGAAGGTGTGGGATGCCTTGAGCACCATTTCGTAGCTTGGCAGCGGCAGCGGCTGGTCGAGTTCGATCAGGCGCTTGGCTTCGCTTTCATAGAAATCGAACAGTTCAAACAGCTTGTCGACGTTGGCGTGTTCGAAGTTGTAAGTCGACTGCTCGACTTCGTTCTGATGGAACACGTCGCCGTAGGTCACTTTGCCGAACGGGCCGTCAGTCCAGACCAGGTCGTAGACAGAATCCACGCCTTGCAGGTACATCGCCAGACGCTCAAGGCCGTAGGTGATTTCGCCGGTCACCGGGTAGCACTCAATGCCGCCTACTTGCTGGAAGTAAGTGAATTGGGTGACTTCCATACCGTTGAGCCAGATTTCCCAGCCCAGACCCCAGGCGCCCAGGGTCGGCGATTCCCAGTTGTCTTCGACAAAACGGATATCGTGAACCAGCGGGTCCAGGCCGATGTGCTTCAGCGAGCCCAGGTACAGCTCCTGGAAGTTAGGCGGGTTTGGCTTCAATACCACCTGGAACTGGTAGTAGTGCTGCAGACGGTTAGGGTTTTCGCCGTAGCGGCCGTCAGTCGGGCGACGACTGGGCTGCACATAAGCGGCGTTCCAGGTTTCTGGGCCCAGAGAGCGCAAAAACGTGGCGGTATGGAAAGTGCCGGCGCCCACTTCCATATCGTAGGGCTGAAGCACCACACAACCTTGCTCGGCCCAGTATTGCTGGAGGGCGAGGATCAAGTCTTGGAAGGTACGCACTGCTGGCGTAGGCTGGCTCACAAATTCACCTGTTTCTTGGGCTGCGATTTAAAGAGCGGGAGTATACCCGATTCGGTCGCGCCTCCACCTCTTGGAGCCTCTATGCCACGTTGTTTCTGGTGCCCTGACGACCCGCTATATGCGGCCTATCACGATCAAGAGTGGGGCGTGCCGTTGCGCGATGCGCATGCGCTCTTCGAGTTGTTATTGCTCGAAGGGTTCCAGGCGGGTTTATCGTGGATCACGGTTTTGCGCAAACGCGAGCATTATCGCAAGGTCATGTTTGGCTTTGATGTGCAGCGCCTGGCGGTCATGACAGACGCCGAGATAGAGGCCTTGCTGCTCGATCCGGGCATTGTGCGCAACCGCTTGAAAGTCACCGGCGCCCGGCGCAACGCCCAGGCCTGGCTGGCGCTCAAAGACCCGGTTGAGTTTTTGTGGTCGTTCGTTGGCGGCAAGCCCAAGATCAACCACTTCACCGAACGGCATGAGTTCCCGGCCGTTACTCCTGAGGCCGAAGCCATGAGCAAAGGTTTGAAAAAAGCCGGTTTTACCTTCGTCGGCCCGACCATTTGTTACGCCTTCATGCAGGCCAGCGGCATGGTCATGGACCACGCCACCACCTGCGACCGCTACGCTGAGCTGTCCAACGCCGGTTAGAATGCCTTTTTATACACCGGCCCTGTGGGAGCGGGCTTGCTCGCGATGGCCTCTACGCGGTGATCCAGATGCACCTCGTTGCCTGAATCGCGAGCAAGCCCGCTCCCACAAGGGTTGTCGATGCACTATGAAGACGGGAAAGACCCTGTGGAAAAGTTTAAAGGCGCCTTGCTGGTCGGGGCTTTACGGTTGTTTGCCATGCTCCCTTGGGGCGCGGTGCAACACGTGGGCTCGGCCATCGGCTGGCTGATGTGGAAACTGCCCAATCGCTCGCGCGACGTGGTGCGGATCAACTTGGCCAAGTGCTTCCCCCAAATGGACCCGGTTGCCCGTGAACAATTGGTCGGCCAAAGCCTCAAAGACATCGGCAAAAGCCTGACCGAGAGCGCCTGCGCGTGGATCTGGCCCGCCCAGCGCTCCATTGACCTGGTGCGCGAAGTCGAAGGCCTGGACGTGCTCAAAGACGCCCTCGCTTCCGGCAAAGGCGTGGTCGGCATCACCAGCCACCTGGGTAACTGGGAAGTGCTTAACCACTTCTATTGCAGCCAGTGCAAACCGATCATTTTTTATCGCCCGCCCAAGCTCAAGGCCGTAGACGAACTGCTGCGCAAACAGCGCGTACAGTTGGGCAACCGCGTGGCCGCGTCGACCAAAGAAGGCATTTTGAGTGTCATCAAAGAGGTGCGCAAAGGCGGCCAGGTCGGCATCCCGGCAGACCCGGAGCCGGCAGAATCAGCGGGTATTTTTGTACCGTTCCTCGGCACCACGGCCCTGACCAGCAAATTTGTGCCCAACATGCTGGCGGGTGGCAAAGCGGTGGGTGTGTTCCTGCACGCGGTGCGTTTGCCGGACGGTTCGGGGTTCAAAGTGATATTGGAAGCGGCGCCCGAAGCCATGTACAGCACCGACACCGAAACCGCCTGCGCGGCCATGAGCCAAGTGGTGGAGAAATACGTGCGGGCTTACCCGAGCCAATACATGTGGAGCATGAAACGCTTCAAAAAACGCCCGCCGGGCGAGGCGCGCTGGTACTGAGCTAGCTGAATGCACAACCTGTGGGAGCGGGCTTGCTCGCGATACAAACGACGCGGTTTAACCTTGAAACTGCGTAGATGCCATCGCGAGCAAGCCCGCTCCCACAGGAAATCTGAGGCGTTAAGCCTGCTGCTTCTCCAGCTTCTTCAAAAACACGGTCATTTCTTTCTCGGCCTGTTTGTCGCCATGGCCTTGTGCCGCGATGATCCCCTGCTCCCACGCTTCACGCGCCGCTGCACGGTCGCCTGCCGCCAATCGGGCCTTGCCCAGCAGCTTCCAGGCCGCTGAGTACTTGGGGTCAAATTCAACACAGCGCTGCAAATGTTCCGCCGCCTTGAGGTTATCCCCAAGGTCGAGATAACCCTTGCCCAGCCCGAAGCGCAGCAGCGAGTTATCCACACCCTTGGCCAACATCTTTTCCAATGACTCCAGCATCCCTGACTCCTTAGAAAAAACTCAAACCCACGTGGAACAGCTTCTCTACGTCGCGAATATGCTTTTTATCCACAAGGAACAAAATCACATGGTCACCGGCATTGATCACTGTGGCGTCGTGGGCAATCAGCACTTCGTCGTCGCGAATGATCGCGCCAATGGTGGTGCCCGGCGGCAGGTTGATTTCACCAATGCGCTTGCCAATCACCTTGCTCGACTTCGAATCACCGTGGGCAATGGCTTCGATGGCCTCCGCCGCACCCCGGCGCAGCGAGTGCACACTGACAATGTCGCCACGGCGCACGTGGGCCAGCAAGGTGCCAATGGTGGCCAACTGCGGACTGATGGCGATGTCGATTTCGCCGCCCTGGATCAAGTCCACATACGCCGGATTGTTGATGATGCTCATGACCTTTTTTGCGCCCAGACGTTTGGCCAGCAACGAGGACATGATGTTGGCCTCATCGTCGTTGGTCAGCGCCAGAAACAGGTCGGCATCGGCGATGTTCTCTTCGAGCATCAGGTCGCGGTCTGACGCGCTGCCTTGCAGCACCACGGTGCTGTCCAGGGTGTCAGACAAATAGCGGCAGCGGGCCGGGCTCATCTCGATGATCTTGACCTGATAACGGCTTTCGATGGCCTCGGCCAGGCGCTCGCCAATCTGCCCGCCCCCGGCGATCACAATGCGTTTATAGCTTTCGTCGAGACGGCGCATTTCGCTCATCACGGCGCGAATGTTGGCCTTGGCGGCGATGAAAAACACCTCATCGTCGGCCTCAATCACCGTGTCGCCACGGGGCGTAATCGGCCGGTCACGTCGGAAAATCGCCGCAACCCGGGTGTCCACATTCGGCATGTGCTCACGCAACTGGCGCAATTGCTGGCCAATCAACGGGCCGCCGTAGTACGCCTTGACCGCCACCAACTGCGCCTTGCCACCGGCAAAGTCGATCACCTGCAAGGCGCCGGGGTGTTCAACCAGACGCTTGATGTAGTTGGTCACAACCTGCTCGGGGCTGATCAAGACGTCGACCGGAATTGCGTCGTTATCAAACAGCTCTTCGCCGCGGGTCAGGTAGGCCGATTCGCGTACCCGGGCGATTTTGGTCGGGGTGTGAAACAGCGTGTAGGCCACTTGGCACGCGACCATGTTGGTCTCGTCGCTGTTGGTCACCGCCACCAGCATGTCTGCATCGTCAGCGCCCGCCTGGCGCAGCACATTGGGCAGCGAAGCACGGCCCTGCACGGTACGGATATCCAGACGATCACCCAAATCGCGGAGGCGATCGCCATCGGTGTCGACCACGGTGATGTCATTGGCTTCACTGGCCAAATGCTCGGCCAGCGTACCGCCGACCTGCCCTGCGCCGAGGATGATGATTTTCATGCCGTGATTCCCTGTTCCCGTCGTTAGCCGCGTGCGGCAGCGATCTTGATCAGTTTGGCGTAATAGAAACCGTCATGCCCACCCTCTTGCGCCAGCAATTGGCGCCCGTGAGGTTGCTTGATGCCGAACTGCCCGGCGATGTCCAGCTCGCGCGCACCGGGCGTGCGGGCCAAAAAGGCTTCAATCACTTCGGTGTTTTCGGTCGGTAAGGTCGAACAGGTGGCGTACAGCAGGATGCCGCCGACTTCGAGGGTCTGCCACATGGCGTCCAGCAACTCGCCTTGCAGGCTGGCGAGGGCGGAGATGTCGTCCGGCTGGCGGGTCAGCTTGATGTCCGGATGGCGGCGGATCACGCCCGTTGCCGAACATGGGGCATCGAGCAGGATGCGCTGGAACGGCTTGCCGTCCCACCAGGTCGCGGTGTCGCGGCCATCGGCAGCAATCAGCTCGGCGCTCAGGCCCAGGCGTTCTAGGTTCTCACGCACGCGCACCAGGCGCTTGGCCTCAAGGTCGACCGCCACCACGCCCGCAAGCTGGGGCTCGGCTTCCAAAATGTGGCACGTCTTGCCGCCCGGCTG
>NZ_WIWK01000299.1:0-483 GCF_009600165.1 Pseudomonas sp. FSL R10-0399 | reverse complement strand
GACCAGCGCGTCGCAGGCGACCGGTTGCTCGAACAGTGCCGCCGACACCGCGTTGCGCCCCAGCACACGGCGCAATTCGCTAATGGCTTTGACCGCCACCACATTGACCCCCAGCTCACGCAAACGATTGGCATGGGCGGTTTGATCGCCATTACCGACCACCACTACACGCGCACCGGGTGCCACTGCCTGTTCGTGGGCCATGATCAACGCGGTGCGCGCATCCATGACGCCGGGCAGCCACATATTGGGGATCACCGGCGGGCAAGCACGCCGCCCGGTGGCCAGTACCACGTCATCGGCTTCGAAGGCCAAGGCGCCTTGCGCCGGGTCGTGGGGCGCACCGAGTAACAATTGCCCTTCCCGGTAAGCCCCAAACACCTCAACCCCGGTCACCCGTTGCACCCGCTCATCCAACTGCGGTTTCGGCTGCCCGGCGCTTTGCGCATAACGGCCAAGTTGATGGCCACGGGTCACCAACAC
>NZ_WIWK01000298.1:0-494 GCF_009600165.1 Pseudomonas sp. FSL R10-0399 | reverse complement strand
GAATACGTTCCCGGGCCTTGTACACACCGCCCGTCACACCATGGGAGTGGGTTGCACCAGAAGTAGCTAGTCTAACCTTCGGGAGGACGGTTACCACGGTGTGATTCATGACTGGGGTGAAGTCGTAACAAGGTAGCCGTAGGGGAACCTGCGGCTGGATCACCTCCTTAATCGACGACATCAGCTGCTCCATAAGTTCCCACACGAATTGCTTGATTCATTGTAGAAGACGATAACTGCAGAGTTACTCTGTGGTTTTTCTGTCGTAAAGCTTAGAAATGAGCATTCCATCAAACGATGGTGAATGTTGATTTCTGATCTTTTGATTAGATCGTTCTTTAAAAATTTGGGTATGTGATAGAAAGATAGACTGAATGACACTTTCACTGGTGTTTATTCAGGCTAAGGTAAAATTTTTGATTCTCTTAATTGAGTGTGCGAATTTTCGGCGAATGTTGTCTTCATAGTATAACCAGATTGCTTGGGGTTATATG
>NZ_WIWK01000297.1:0-496 GCF_009600165.1 Pseudomonas sp. FSL R10-0399 | reverse complement strand
GGGCGAAGGGGAGGGAAGAGGGTGGCGAATCGCGCAGCGATTCAGAACCCTAAAGGCCTTCCGGGGCGCTCCCCCGGGAGGTTTGGTCGGCCCGGAGGGGCGGCCACGGAGCCCCATAGGGGTGACGGCACTTTGCTGTTGGTTTCTATTGTTTTGGCTCTTGGCCGTTGTATTGCGCGACCTATTGTTTGGCCTATTGCAGCGGCAATAGGTGAGCCATACAAAGCGGTCACGCTTTCGGAGTCGATACACGCTCAAGGAATGCCTCAAAAGCAGTGTCTTCTGCTTCCCGGCGAGCACGTCGAACAGGCTTTAATGGGTCTGCATCTCGCTCATTTCGACGACGATCATAAGCCGCCCGAAACTGCTCCCAAGTGATCTCAACGCCATCTTCGTTGAGCAGTTCAATCACGCGTTTATCCATTCTGCACTGCATATCCTTACCCTCTCTTTTTGAGTGTCGAAGGCTGATATTCGACACGCAAATAACGATAGA
>NZ_WIWK01000296.1:0-496 GCF_009600165.1 Pseudomonas sp. FSL R10-0399 | reverse complement strand
CGCGGGGTGGGCGGTAGCGGTTCCAGCAGCGGCGCGAGCAGCGCAGGCGGGGTTGAGAACTCGGTCAGCGCCACCCTGACCGCCAGTTGGGAGCCGGATTTATGGGGCCAGGTGCGACGCGGCATTGAGTCCAGCAGCGCTTCTGCGCAAGCCTCCGACGCCTTATTGGCCGGGGTGCGTTTGTCCATCAGCGCCAGCGTGGCGAGCAATTACCTGGCCTTGCGCCAACAGGACATCGACATCGGCCTGTTGCAACAACAGCAGCAGATCAACCAGCAATTGCTCGACATGATCCAGGCCGAATACGCCCAGGGCACGGCGGCCAATGACCAACTGCTGCAAGCTCAGGACCAACTCAGCACCGTGGTGGCCGCGTTGCAGACCGCGCAGCGCTCGCGCGAGCAATACGAACATGCCCTGGCGGTGCTGGTGGGCGAGGCACCGTCGCAATTCAGCGTGGCGGCGCTGGCGCAGTACGCCTTTGCGGTGCCGCGTC
>NZ_WIWK01000295.1:0-506 GCF_009600165.1 Pseudomonas sp. FSL R10-0399 | reverse complement strand
TTGCCGATGGCCAGGCTGGTGTGGCCGCCACTGGTCAGGGCCAGGTGTTCGCCGCTGGTCAAGTGGGTGGATTGCGGCGTGCTGCTGGCGATTCCGGCAGGGCTGTGCAGCACCAGATAGGGTTCGCTCAGCTCCGGGAACTGGTTGGCACTCGGGTTGCCGCCTGTGCCGCGAATGGCCGCATGCTGGTCACTGAGTGCCTGCGCGACGTCATCCTGATCGCCGCTTTCCTGGGCCAGATGGTCGCGGGCCAGGTGGGAAAAAGTGGCGTGATGTTGCTGCGCAATGCTGAGTTGCTCGGCGCATTCGGGCAGATCGGTGTGATGGGCGACGGCGCGGGCGCGAAGCTGGGTTGTAAGCAACAAGCCGCCGCCCGCCCGCACCACACCGTGGGCGTCGGTACGCAATTCAAAGCCTTCGCCACGAGGCGCTCCGCCATCGGGGCGCGGATGGGTCAAGAAGCCCGTGTTCAGCGCTGTGTGCTGATGGTCGGTCATCAGCGTGGC
>NZ_WIWK01000294.1:0-507 GCF_009600165.1 Pseudomonas sp. FSL R10-0399 | reverse complement strand
CCATTAAGTCCACACCCGCCCCGGCAGCGGCGCCGGCGGCAATCCCGCTGCCCACGCGCACCCCCAATTGCTTGAGGGTTTCGGGGTTGAACAAGTCGTCGCCCCAACGTCCGTCCAGCAACGGCAAGTCGCTGGCCGCCGCGTCCTGGGGGCGAAAACCGTACAGCTTGAGCAGCGCCTCGACGCAGCGTTGTTCACGCTGGCGAACCGCTTCGCGCAGTTGATTGATGGCCTGTTGCTCGACAGTTTTTTCGCTGGCCACGCTACGCCGGCACGCGGCGCAGTCAATCAACAGTTCCGCGATCATGCGCAGGGCGCTGTGTTTGCGTGCTTCGCGTTGAGCCTCCTGATCAGTGATCAAGCGTTGCAGCGCGTCGCGTGAATGCTCCAGCAGCAAGGCGAGGCTTTCATACAGGCGGCGCTCGCCGTCTTCCGGCGGGGCCACGCTGTCAAAACGCACCAGCGCATGCAGGCCGAGCCGGGCCAAGGCGTCGCGCCATTCAGGCT
>NZ_WIWK01000293.1:0-512 GCF_009600165.1 Pseudomonas sp. FSL R10-0399 | reverse complement strand
CTAAACCAAGATCAGTATCAGGAGTTAGCGTCTTCTGAAATTCATAAATTCTTGAAATTTATCGATGAAAAATTCGGATTGAGTTTTATTCAAAAAGATATTTTAGACCAATTTACTAGTATGGCTAATGGGCTTTCCCATTGGATAGGCTTGGATGCAGTAAACCATTTTACTTCTAAGCTTTCTAGGATAAATAGAGAGATTAATTCATTTGAGCGTGCTTTTTCTAAGGCATACAATCAAATTGATTTTGTAAAAAATGCTTTTTTTTCTCAAAATATTAGTTATGTCAATGGAGATGTTGATTACGCTAAAATATACCGAATTTCAAAAAAGAATTTTGGCTATGATAACTTTATGGAGATTATTTGGTGGGGCTCAATAGTTCACACAATTATGAGTGTAAGTGAAGTCGAAAAAGAATTTAGGCCATCTAATCTCCAAAGTGGTTTGAATTTCGAAAAACATGTTGAAAAGCTTTACATAGGTCTTGGCTACTCTGTTTCTACTAC
>NZ_WIWK01000292.1:0-516 GCF_009600165.1 Pseudomonas sp. FSL R10-0399 | reverse complement strand
ACTGACTTTCCAAGGGTGGTCTTCTACCGTGATCGAATTTTTCCCGAACAAGATGGCCGGCTCGGCGCCGATGGTCACGTACACGACTGATCGACGCATGACTCTGGAGCAGTGGCTGATCGAGCAGTCGCCCAGCTACCAGCTGATGGAGTCGCCTCCGATCAGCATTGTGCTGAATGACGAACTGATTGAGGCGAAGCGCTGGCACAAGGTGGTTTTCAAGCCGTCTGATCATGTCGAGATCTATCGCGAGCCCAAGGGCACTGACCCCTTCAGCATCACTTACGCCCTGTTTGCGGGCGCGAAAGCGGTGATGAAGATGATGGTGCCGAAGATGCCCGGCATGCCTTCGAACTCTACTGTGCAGGGCAACCCCCTGACCGAGGCCAGCGCCAAGGGCAACAAGGTCAAACTGGGCGACACCATTCGCCAGATCGCAGGCCACCAAAAGGTATACCCGTCCTACCTGGCTGAACCACGCACCTGGTTTGTTTCTCCACGGGAGCAGTGGATCGA
>NZ_WIWK01000291.1:0-519 GCF_009600165.1 Pseudomonas sp. FSL R10-0399 | reverse complement strand
TCTGGTCGTATTTAAGGCTGGAACAAAAACGCAAGCGTCTGGTCAGCGTTCGGGAGGATCTGCAGCAGTTGCTGTGTCGTGCAACATAAATCGACCAGCTGCATTAATTCCGATTGTTCGGGGCAAAAAACCAAAATTAGGTGGGCCTTCTTAGTACTACTTATGCATGCGCTATAGCTGCGCAGCTTTTAGCGCAGCAACGTCAGCCTTGAGTTGATCGAATTCAGCTGCCATTGCTCGTAGCATAAGCCCGTGCAGTGGCCCTTCACGGAAACCGAAGGTGCTCCCTGCTGCTCGCACAAGGATTCGTTTTTCTGGACTGACTTCACGCAAAGTGTAGGAGTCCGAGTCATCCTCAGCCGGGACACTTTCAGTAGCCGCCGCTATCGTCTCGAATTCATCTTGCCATTCATCAAAGCAAATAAAGCCATAACGCGTAGCTTCCAGACCGCAGTCAGCCAGGATCTCCATGGCCCGCTGCACCGTCATCCCGACATGGTAACGGGCCAGGTCGACCCC
>NZ_WIWK01000290.1:0-573 GCF_009600165.1 Pseudomonas sp. FSL R10-0399 | reverse complement strand
AAATTTTGGTAATTCCAACTCGCAATACAATCTCGGTTTGTTGTACTGCAACGGTCTAGGCGTTGTTCAGGACCATGAAAAAGCTGCCATGTGGATTCAGCGTGCCGCCGAGCAAGGGCATGCTGCGGCCCAAGACCACTTAGGGCAGATGTATCGCTGGGGAGTCGGCGTAAATCAGGACTATACCGAGGCGGTTAAATGGACTCGCCTCGCCGCCGAGCAAGGGCATGCAGAGGCCCAACATCAACTAGGGTGGATGTGCCACCAGGGTAAAGGCGTACCTCAGGATTATAAGGAAGCCATCCGTTGGTATCTCCGTGCTGCTAAGCAACGCCATCGCATTGCGCAATTCCACTTGGGATGCATGTACGCCGCAGGTAGAGGCGCCCCGCAGAGTGATGACCACGCCATCCGATGGTATTTGCAATCAGCAGAGCAAGGTTATGCCGACGCGCAACACAACCTCGGTTATATATATAACAATGGTAACTACGGGCCACAGGCAGTACACATAGCTATCAAATGGTATCTATTGGCTGCTAATCAGGGCCACATGTTGGCTCAACATAACTT